>CACZPT010000129.1 GCA_902783085.1 uncultured Methanobrevibacter sp. | reverse complement strand
ATCAACGTCATTTTTTTTAGGTTTAACTTTTCCTTTAATTTTTTTAAACAACCAAAAAGTATTATTTACAGAACCTAAAAGAGGAGCTGAATTAATTGTTAAGAAGTTGAGTTAATCTCAACTTCTTTTAATATAATAATAACTTTCATCATAAAATCTTATAGGTGATAATATGAAAAACTTAGTAAAGATTAGTAGTATTATTGTTTTAATGATTTTTAGTTTTTACTATACGGAAAAAATAGCGTTATATGCACAAAACAATACCCCATTAAAAAAAGAAATTATTGTTTTCAAAGAAAACAATAACATTTCCTCATTAAATGCAACAATTAATGGAAGTGAAATTGTACCTGGCATTAATGGTCTTACTGTTGATGTGGAAAAAAGTTATAATACAATGAAAACATATAATACTTTCCGAGAAAGTAATATTGTATACGAAGAAGTAAAGCCATCAATATCATTGGCGGACTATCCCGAAAAAACAATCGTGTCGGGAAATTCTCAAAAAAAGGCAGTTACAATACTAATATCTAATAAAAATATCAATGTTAATTACTTTAAAGAATTAAACGTAAATTATACATATTTAAATGAAACAAAATTTTGCATTGTTCTTGATGAAGACTTCTGTTATTTTTCAAAACAAAAAGTAAAACCAACAATTATATTAAATAACAGTAATTTTATAAAATATATAAATGATGTTAAAAGTGGTTCAATAATATATATTGATGATGATTTAGATAAAATTTATATAGATGTTTTAATAAAACACATTAAATTTTACAATCTAAACATTTTAAAATTAGATACTCATTTAAGTGAAAGTAATCATATCTAATTTGCAATTAATCTATTTATTTGATATAATGTACTCACTGAAAAAAGCTTTATATATATTTTAGAAAAGGTGATTACATATGAGTAAAATAAAGATTTTTAGTATGGGTGGATTGGATGAAAATGGCAAGAATCTATATGTAATAGATGTAGATAACGATCTATTCATTTTTGACTGCGGACTTAAATATGCATCAGGTAATCTTTTTGGTATTGATTATATAATTCCAGATTTTTCTTTTTTAATTGAAAATAAAGATAGAATTAAAGGCGTATTTTTAACTCATAGCCACTATGAAAATTTTGGCGGTGTTTCAGATTTAGTAAGAGAAATTCCAGATATTAAAATATATGCAACTAATTTTACAAGATATACTCTTTTAGAAGATGGGGTACCTGAAAAAAACATAATTGATGTAAATCCACATAAGAAAATTGATTTTGGCGAAAATAGCGTATTTCCAATATCTGTTTCACATAGCTGTCCAGATGCTGTAATGTATGTTTTAAATACTAAAGACGGATCCATCTGCTACACTGGTGATTTTATAATTGATCCAACAATGGAAGGCGCATATGGCATGGATTTAGGAAAAATTGCTTATGTCGGTAAACAAAATGTTTTATGCTTATTAAGTGAATCTGTTTTTTCGGAGAAACCAGGTCATACATCTCCAAATCATAGATTAGAATCATTTTTTAAGGATACATTAACACATTATCCAGATAGATTGTTATTTTCTGTGTTCCCAACTCATTTATATACAATTCAGGAAATTTTTAATAGTGCTGCTAATTCACACAGGAAAATTGTTATTATGGGGAAAAAACTTCAAAACGTTGTTAATTTTGGGATAGAAAACAAATATCTAACAATCGCTGATGGATTACTTGGCGATTTATCAAATATTGAGGATAGTAATTCAATATTATTAATAAGTGATGATAGAGCTTATCCTTTTTCGGCAATCACTAAAATTATTAATGGTTATGATAAATATATAAAATTAAGACCAAATGATTCATTCGTATTTGCAGAGCCAAGATATGATAGTACAGAAAAACAATTGGTAAAAATAGAAAATGATTTAGCAATGCTTGGTTGTAATATAATATCTGTTCCAAAAGATAAAAGTATATTACATCATGCATCAAGTGAAGATTTAATGCTTATGATAAGACTTCTACAACCAAAATATTATATGCCTGCTGAAGGTGAATATAGATATATGGTAGGGAATGCT
>CACZPT010000128.1 GCA_902783085.1 uncultured Methanobrevibacter sp. | reverse complement strand
TGGAACACGGAATTTAAATTGTCTTTCCGGATTAGTTAATCTTTCAAGAAGTGCATTTTTCTTAAATTCTTCTTCGTTTTCTTCAATAACAACCCTTAAAGATTCCAATACTTCACGTACAGCTTGATGGAATTCTGGTTCAGAAGGGTTTTGTTCAATAATAGTTTCAATTACTTCATCTACGTATGACAAAATTATTCCTCCAATTTATTATTAAATATTAATTCAAATAATAATATTCAACAATATGTTTATTTTTTTGTAATTCCTTATATTAATAATTTTCACTTTTTGGAAAAAAAACCGAATATTATTCAAATTTATTAATAAATACATTTGACAAACTAATAATAAAATTAAGAAACCATCAAACTTTATATACTACTTCCAATATATTAATCTACAAATTTTAGTAAAAATTATTTTTTTATAGACAAAAATATAAAAAATTAAATAATATTCAAAAAATTTTAATAATAATGTATCTAAATAAAACAAAAGTTGGAAAAATTAATAATTAATTAAACAAAATAGGTCGGAAATATGTGTCCGAATAAAAAAAATAAAATTCCTAGAAGCAAGTATAACGAATTAAAAAAAACATACCTGCGTAAAAATAGAAGTCTACACTCACTTTATAATGAGCTTAGAGAAGATATTTACATTGACCAATACACTTTTTTTAAAATAATAAACAGAATAAGACTAGAAGAAGGTTATAAACCATTAAATCCAAAAAGAGAAAGGATTAGTAATAAAAAAAATAATTATCACAATCCTTAATGACCCACATAATATCTTAAAATTGCAGCAATACCACCAAATGCTCTGTAAAGTTGCATCCCTTCTTCAGTTTCAGTAGAAATAAATTCAATAGCTGTATTCATTTCTTCAGCTTTTTCAACAAAGTCATCAACTAAAAGTTCAGAAGAATCCTCTTTAATAATTTCATTACAATTAGGACAACGTTCTTTAATTGAATCCGCTTCAGATTGATTTTTAACAGTGAATTCTTTTTCAAAACCACAAGTTGGACATTTAAACGTTTTACGTATTAAAGACAAATCTTCAGATAAAAGTAAAGTATCAACTGCACCAATAACTAGATTATTCCTGACTTCATCTTCCCCATAAGAATATAAACCGTTATCTTTAATTAATTCTTTTAAGAATTTTTGAACAATTTTTTTCTCATGCATAACATCCAAATCATCCAAAATATCCGTTGATTTTTCAATGACTTCACGAATACCAAATTCACCAGTATATGAAGTATCTACAGTTGCAATAATTTTATTTTTAATCTCATATTGAATATAATCAGCATCAACCAAATCGTTTTTAGTAAAACCTGGTCCACCAATAACAACAGCTTTTAAATCATCCTTTAAAGGTAAAAACTCTTCATTAATATGATTTGCAATACGTTTTAAAAATTCACGAGCTGCATCCTCAATTACACGATCGAACCTTCTTTGTGATTGACCACCTGCTTTGTGTTTACCCGGAACACCACTAGTTAAATGATTTAAAATAGTGACTTTTTTACCTTTTAAAGTAGCAATTGTAGCTTCTTTTCTATCGACAACTGCAAGACCATATGTTTCTCTTTCTTCAATCATATATTCTAAAGGTTCTAAGAAAAACACATTATTACATTGATACCAGTAAGTAGTAATTGGTTCTGGAGGTTCAAAAACATAAGTTTCCATTTTTTCAGTACCCGGTCCACCTTTAGGAATCATACCGACAAATAAAACTAAACCATTTTCTGGAGGTTGTTTAAATAGACGAATCCTTTGTAAGATAACCTCAATAGCTGATTGAACATTTTTTCTAGTTTGTTTACTTTTGATGTTAGCACTCTGACCAAGTTCATCCCGCATATGTTTTCCAACATCACTTAATTGTTTATCAGGAGGAATATAAACGGAAACAAGCTCAGTACCTCTACCTTTTTTCTCAGCTAACTCTTTTAGAGTCTTTTTAAATTCATATAATTCTTTTGATGATACTTCTGCCATGTTATCCCATGAATAAATTAATATAATATATAAAGCTATATGACTACAAATATAAATAATTAATGAAAAAAAGTCTATTTTTAAGATAATTTCATGTTTCCATAATATTTAAACAATTTTAAATCATCATCACTAAATGTTTCAAGTTCACATAAATCAAATCCAGTTAACTTTTCGATTTCAAAAGCAAGGCAAACATAAGTATCCGGATATTCATTATGCCCCAAAATTGTCCATATAATAGAATTATTAAAAACCAACTCCAAATACCATTCATAACCATCTAAAATAACATTATCCTGATTATGTGATTTAATTTGATAATTCTTAAAAATCCACAAATAAACACCGTATTTTTCCAACAAATCCAGCACCACATCCTCTTTGAATTTTTTTTCAAAATAACCTTTTATTTCATTATTTTTAAAATCAATAATACAACTAGGATGCGGAGTATCATAAGGATAAGATTCATAATGGCCAAATTCTAAAGAAGATAAAGTTAATTTCTCTGAAGTTGATTTATCATAAATTCCATCACTTTTAATGTCAAAAAATAAACAAGTAACTAATTTTTTAAGATGCCCTATATTTAAAACATCAAAATTAACTAATTTCATTAATAAATTGCTAAATTCAATCCATTTATTTGGAAAATTATTTTTAATACAATATTCCATGTACTTGCCATCAAAATAAAGATTAATATTACAGGAATAAATCGATTCCAATTTTTCAAAATAAGAAAATTCTTCAGATGTAAAATCATCAAAAAGATTTAAATTATTGAATTCTTTTATAAATCTATTAATCTCCAAATCATCTAAATTAATAATATCGCTAGAAACATTATTTTTTAAATCACTTAAAATATCAACCCATGAATTATCACAAGAATAGCTTTTTTCAATGAATTTATCATTATAAATCCTTTCATTTATTTTGAAATAAGCTTTTTTAGACATTAAATCAATGATGAAACATTCATAATGCCTGTTTATTTTTTTAAAATTAAATCTTTGTGTAATTTCTATCTTTTCAAGCATCATACCACATAAGAAAATAGCAATTTTTAATATTACTTATATACATAATTTTATATAATACTAATGAACTAATTTAAATTAAAAAAAATATGTGATAACATGGTTATAAGAAGATGTCCCCAATGTCATTCAACCGGAGATGACATGTACGGATTTTGTATTAAATGTGGATATGAATATCCAAAAATAGAAAATAATCAAAATATGTGCCCATTTTGTGGTTATACAAATCCTGATGAAGCAGAATATTGCGTTAAATGTGGCAGTCCATTAATTTTTAAAAATCAATTTGAAAATAATCAAATCCAACAAATAAACCCAATTATCATTAAAAGTGAATCTCAGAATACACCCCATACTAGCAGAGTAATAATTGTACTTGGTTATATATTCTCTATTTTAGGTGGACTTATTGGATTAATAATTGCACTTTATCTTGTCACAAGAAAAGATCCTGTTGCAAGAAAACATGGAATTATCCAACTTGGAATTTTAATATTTTATATAGCTTTAATAGCAATATTGTTCTTAAGTGGTACGATACCTCAAGATGTACTTACGCAATACCAGCAACTTACTGATGTAAATCTCACTTCCCTAAACTTATAATGCTAAATACATTACAATAGCCCCATCCTTATTATCATAATATCCTGGGACAACCCTATCGATTTTAAAATTAAAATTTTTATAAAATTCAAAAGCCCCAATATTGTTTTCATTTACTTCCAAGTTAATTGAATCAATCTCAAACATCATAAGGATTTGAATAGCTTTTGAGAGTAATCTGGTTCCTGCTTTTAATCTACGATAATTTTTATCAACAGCAAGAGAAATAATATGGCCTTGTCTTTCATATTTAATCCAAAAAATTATATATCCTATTACATAATCATCTTCTTCAGCCACTAAAAAACCAGTACCAATATCATATAACTGTTTAAACATATTTATTCCATATGATTGTTCAAAAGACATGTTTTCTATCTCATAAACTCTTTTTAAATCATCTGGAACAAATTCACGTATAATCATCATATCAAGATTTAGCAAACAAGTTATTTAAATATTTTTAAATAATAAAATTTAATAATAAAAATCATGAATAATTATTAAATACTGATGATTAAAATTTCAAAAGAGAATATTCTGGGAATTAGATGAAATTCTAAAAAAAAAATTTTATATATAATCCTATAGTTCTTATCACCAATATCCGCATTGATTGTAGTTTTGATATTAATTATAAGTAAATTCACAGCAATATAATCATTTTGTTTTTAAAATGAGTGATATCTGGAAGGAATAGATTATATATATTTTTGAGTTATTAGATTTAACCTTGCCTGTAATTTATTTGTAATTGTAACATTAGGGTTATAAAAATTTTATCTCGAAATGGATGTTGCTGAAGACCATGTCGATAGCCATTCATGGTGATGTTAGGATTTGAATTAAAAATTATTAGATTAAATGTGAATATATAACTTATTGAAATTTAGAAAATTTTTAAATGTATTGATTATAATATGAAATTTTGGATTGATACATACAATTTAGTTTTCATATTCACAAGGGTAATATTTGCAATAATGGAAATTTTATCACAACAAAAATAGGTTATAAGAAAAATTAAAATATAAATAAATGGATTTGGTTGAATGTGGGAAAGTTTTAAGGAATATATGTTACTACAATGTAGGAAAAATCCCACAAATGTTGCAGAAATCGGAGTTGGAAAATTTAATGCTGTTTATGATTTTCTTGAATCCTTTGACCATATAAATATTATTAAAACAGATATCATGCCAAATGATAATGATGTGATTAAAGATGATATTGTAAATCCCAACTTGGAATTGTATAAAAATATGGATATTATTTACTCCATTAGGCCACCTAGCGAACTTCAACCCTATTTAGTTAATTTAGCTTTAAAAATAAATTCTCAATTAATAATTAAGCCATTAACCAATGAAGATTTAAATACTGGTAAAATAAAAATGAAATTAAAAAATTTCAAAAAAACAAGTTTCTACACTCTAAAGTGATACAATGAGCAATCCTTTATCAAAATATAAAACATCTCTTAATGGACTTACTGAATCAAAAGCTAAAAAAAGACAAGAGGAATATGGATTAAATGAAATAAACGAAACAAAAGCAACCCCATATTATTTATTATTTTTAAGTCAATTTGTTGATGCTTTATTACTTCTTCTTTTTATTGCTGCAATTGCAGCTTATGCAATTGGTGATGTTATTGATTCGGGAGTCATTATACTTACAATCTTATTAAATGTAATTATGGGTTTTATTCAAGAATATCGTTCACAAAAAGCTGTTGAATCTTTAAAAAATTTAATAGTTAAAAAAGCAGTCGTTAAACGAGAAAATCAAATAAAAGAAATTGATGCAAAATATCTGACAATTGGAGATATTGTGCTTTTAGATGAAGGAGATAAAGTTCCTGCAGATTTAGTTTTAATAGAAACTAATAATTTAACATGTGATGAATCCCATTTA
Organism: uncultured Methanobrevibacter sp.; assembly: GCA_902783085.1. Taxonomy (GTDB): domain Archaea; phylum Methanobacteriota; class Methanobacteria; order Methanobacteriales; family Methanobacteriaceae; genus Methanocatella. Next base: position 2,833 of record CACZPT010000128.1, on the reverse strand, counting down.
ACTGGTGAATCAGAATCCGTTAGAAAAAATAAAAATGATGAAGTTTATATGGACTCAGGAATTCTTTCAGGAAATGCAATTGGGATTGTTTCAAAAATTGGGATGAAAACACAAATCGGTGAAATTGCAGGCATTATTCAGGAAGAATCTGGCAAAACTCCACTAGAGAAAAGAGTTGGAAACCTTGGAAAAACATTGTCGCTTATTGCAATAATTGTATGTATTGGAATTTTTATTTTAGAATTATTACAGGGAATTCAAATTGTTGAAACATTCATGACTGCTGTTTCACTCGCTGTAGCTGCGATTCCTGAAGGTTTACCTGCAGTTTTAACATTAACTTTAGCTTTGGGTATGCAGGAAATGTCAAAATCCAATGCTATTGTTAAACGATTATTATCTGTTGAAACTTTAGGGTCTTGTACAATAATTTGTTCTGATAAAACTGGGACTTTAACTGAAAATAAAATGACTGTAGTGGAATCATTTTTTACAAATGAAGAAAAAACTCACTTTATTGGAAGTTTATGTAATAATGCAGTTATTAATGATTTCGAGGTCATTGGTGATCAGACAGATGGTGCAATTTTAAAGTTTTCAAAAGCACCTGAGAAAAATCTTGAAAGAATTGATGAAATACCATTAGACAGCAATCGTAAAATGATGACAACAACATATAGATTAGACAACAAAAGTAATATCATATTATCAAAAGGTGCGCCAGAAATCATTATAGGTAAATGTAAATATGTGGATAATGATGGAAGTATTGAAATAATTAATCAAGAAATGAAAGAAAATCTAATTGAAAAAATTAGTGAAATGAGTGGAAAGGCATTAAGAGTAATAGGGTTTGCATATAAAATCGAAGATGAAACACCCACCGAAGAAAATTTAATTTTCACAGGCCTACTCGGTTTAATTGATCCACCAAAAGAAAGCGCAAAAAAAGCTGTTGAAGATTGTATAAATGCAGGAATACAAGTTAAAATGATTACTGGAGACCATGAAAAAACGGCATATGCAATTGCAAAAAAATTAGGAATATTAACTAATGGTGAAGTTATAACCGGAAAAGAATTAAATGAATTAAGTGACAAAGAATACCTGCAAAGAGTAAATAACATTCAAGTTTATGCAAGAGTCAAACCTATTCAAAAAATGAGAATAGTAGAAACTCTGAAAAATCAAGGCCACATTGTTGCAATGACCGGCGATGGTATAAATGACGCTCCAGCACTTAAAAAAGCATCAATTGGTGTTGCAATGGGTGATGGAACAGATGTTGCAAAAGAATCAGCGGACATGATTTTACAAGATAATAATTTTAAAACAATTGTAAAAGCTGTTGAAGAAGGAAGAAAAATCTATGACAATATTAAAAGATTTGTAAAATTCCAAGTATCAACAAATGTTGGAGCAATATTAACAATAGTTGGGGCAAGTCTACTTTCATTGCCACTCCCATTTAATCCTGTGCAATTATTATGGCTAAATATTGTAATGGATGGTCCACCAGCACAAACTTTAGGTATGGAAGGTGCAGAAAAAGACATTATGAAACGACCCCCCGAAACAGGAGATATATTGGCAAAAGAAACAATGCTGAAAATACTTATTACTGGAATTGTAATGGCAATTGGAACAATTGCAGTATTTTTCTGGCAAATAAATATTGGAAGTTCTACAAAAAAAGCAATGACAATCGCATTCACTTTATTTGTAATGTATCAACTATTTAACGCATATAATGGAAAATCCAATTCAGAAAAATCACATAAATACTTATATATAGGAATACTCCTTTCATTTATTCTCCAATTATTAATTATTTATTTACCTCAATTACAGACAATTTTTAGAACCACATCAATCGGATGGATAGACTGGATAATTATACTAATTATAGCATCAACTATAATAATATCTGATAAAAAATAAATGGAGTGATAAAATGAAAAAATTAAAAATCTTTCTTTTAGGGGGAACCAAAGACTCAACTGATATTATTAAACATTTAAAATTAAATTATGACACATATATTTTAACTACAACAACTACAGAATACGGTGCCAATTTAGCTAAAAAATCAGGAAGTGATGAAACTATCGCAAAACCACTTTTAATAGATGAAATTATTGAAATAATTAATAATTCTGATTTTGATTTACTGATTGATGCAACACACCCATTTGCATCACATATAACAAAAACATCAATAGAAGTTTCAAAAATTTGTAAAATACCATTAATCAGGTTTGAAAGACCTGCATTGACTTTTGAAAATATTGATACTTCAAGATTAGTTTATGCAGATTCATTCGAAATGGCCGGAAAATTAATAGCTGAAAAAAATCCTGAAGATAATGTACTGCATTTTGCAGGAGCCAACACAATGGAAGAAGTATTGAAAAATGTTTCAGTTAAACATTTCTATACAAGAATATTAAAAGTTAAAAAATCTATTGAAAAATGTAAAAAATTAAAAATACCTGAAGATCACATCATACCAATGAACGGAGTAGCTAGTTTAAAAGAAAACATCCGATTAATAGAAAAACATGATGCAAAAGTAATAATTACAAAAGAAAGTGGTGAGATTGGAGGAGTTATTGAAAAAATTCAAGCTGCAAATGAAAAAGATATAACTATCATCATGATTCAACGCCCAGAAATAAAAGAATTAAATAAAAAACTCATTGTCTATGATTTAGATGAATTAGATGAAAAATTAAAAAATATTAACTAAACGCCGAGACTGGGATTTGAACCCAGGCGGAGAAACTCCACGGGATTTCAAGTCCCGCGCCTTACCAGGCTAGACTATCTCGGC
>CACZPT010000127.1 GCA_902783085.1 uncultured Methanobrevibacter sp. | reverse complement strand
TTTCTTCAAATTACTCAAACAAGGACTCAACATGAGAGAAATACACAAATACACACCAAAATCAGTTAAAAAAACAGTTTATCTGAATGTATTTTTAGGAGCCATTATCATATCGCAAGGATTCAACTCAAAAACAGCCATACAACAATTATCAGAGAACTAAAAAATTCAGGCCCCTAAAACAATTTGTTGTAATGAAAAATTTCACTAACATTTATAAAATGTAAATTCAAATATATACCTATAAATATAGCAATTATTGAGGATTTGGTATGAAAGTAGGAAAAGGTGTTGTAAAAAAATATTCAAGAGAATATAACAGAACTCTTAAAAACGGACAAAGAAAAAAATACACAACTGAACAAATTCAAATTACAGTACCAAAAAATGAAGACATATATGAAAATAAAGAAGATGTTCTTATTATCCCTCAATCTGAAATAGAAACATTTATAAACTTAGAAAAAGAGTTAGAAGATGTTAAAATAGCTAATTATTTACATGTAGAGGAAGTGAAAAAATTGGAGCAAATTAAAGGAAACAATGATCCTTCACAATATCACGAAAAAATTGAAGAACTTGGAAGAGAACTTCACGATAAGCAAACTCAAATCCAAAGTTTAAAAGAAAATAATAAAGAAGATAAAATTGCTATTTTAGAAAAAGAAAACTATTCCATTAAAGATAAATACAGTAAATTAATTGAAGAAAACGAAAATCTTAAAACTAAATATGTGAATATGAAAGTTGAAAATGAAAATCTTAAAACTAAATATTCAAATATTAAAGAAGAAAATAAAAATCTTAAAACAAAATGCTCCAATTTAAAAGAAGAACACGAATCAATTAAAGAAGAATGCTCTACATTAAAAGAACAACATAATTCTATTAAACATAGCTATTCACAAGTATCAAATAAATATGATTTATTAAAACAAGAAAATCTTAATACTAAAACTAGTTATGCTGAAATCTTTGAAATGAATGAAAACTTAGAAAAAGATTATGATGATTTGTTAAATGAGTATAACAAATTAGTTGATCAATATAATAGCTTAGAAGGGCGATTATTTGAATTAAGAACAAGTAAAAATCATGATGAGTACATAGCAAATAAAGTCAAAGAATTTATTTTAAAAAATGAAAATTAAAATTTTTCATAATCATCTTGAAATTCAGGATTCCACCTTTTAAGTCCAGGTAAAAAGCCTGTTGTAATACCAGTTGCGGTTGTTTCGGGCAGTCTTGGATTTTTTTCCATCATTTCTTTTGATTTACGGACAATCATTTCTCTTAAAGTTATATCTGGTTCTGTATATTCACCATTTTGGAAACAATCCTTACAATAATCAGAATTTAAACTACCATCTTCATTTGTTCCGTAATCTTCTTTTACAATAGGTCTACCACAAGAATTACAAAAACCCATATTACAACCTCATTAAATTTAAAAAAAGTTTAATAGATTAGAATAAATCTAATCTACTTGTTCATCTTCATCCATAGCAAGTCTCATATTATCCGGATCAGGTGGGAAATGTGCTAAGAAGTCTTGAGCAGATCTTCTAACATCTCTTGAACCAATAATATATCTACCTGCAATAATAATGTCAGCACCTTTGTCGATTGCTTCTTCGACATTTTCAGGAGTAATTCCACCAGCTACTGCAACAAGACCGTCGCCAATGAGTTTTTTAATCTTTTTGATGTTACCCCATTCAGTCATTTCACTGACATCTTCACCTTTTTCAGCTTTATAGGTTTCTAAATCTACATTTCTGTGTAATAATACAATATCTGGTTTTAAATCATCAGGTAATGTAGATAATTTATCTTCAAAGTCAGACACATTCATCATGTCTAAAATTGAACAAATACCTTGTTTTTGGGTTTCATGGATAGCTTTTTTAATTGATTCAATAGTACCTAAACCAGAAATAGCTACTGCATCAGCAGTTGCATCTGCAGCCATTTTAATTTCAACTCTACCTACATCCAAAGTTTTTAAATCAGCAATAATAAATGCAGATGGACGTAAAGCTCTAATATCTTCAACTACACCAACACCGAATTTTTTAACAAGCGGAGTTCCTGCTTCAATAAGTACTCTTTCTTTATCTGGAATATTTTCAAGAATATTTGCCATTGCTTCTTTACTATCTAAATCAAGAGCAACCTGTAGGTATGGTGGAGACCAAAGTTTTTGTACTCTGAATCCCATAATTGGGTGAGTTCCACGGTCTTTTTCTGCAAGTACTTTATCAATTGATGGGTAACCTTCCATAGCTCTTCTAATAGCTAATTTAGTTGCACCATAGTTGTATTGGTAAATTTTTCTAAAGTCTTTTGCAGAAGGATCGATGAATACGCTAACATTGATTACGATATCTTCTACGATATCTTTTGGAATATATCCATCCTCTACTGCATCAGCAACAGCTCTTGCAACTGCTGTTTGTGCAGGACCAAATATTTTACTAGCATCGTCTAAGTCACCAACAGTTACTTTAGGAATAATTAAAGTTGCTGGTTTTGTCATTAAGTTAGGTCTAATCACACTAGTTAATGGAGTATGACCTATAGAAAGGTTAGATAATCCACTAGCGAAAGCTTGACCAACAGGTCCATTTTTGTCACCGATAATTAAATCAATGTGAGCTAATTCAGGACCGTCTCCGATAAGAGCTTCTCCTATATTATACATTAAATAATTCCTCCGTTATTATGTAAATCTATCTTTATTGATAAATATAATTATTGGAAATTAATCCTTTTTGAAATATCTTTTGGTAAAGGTAATCTTCTAAATGGCATTCCTTTAGTTTTACTTTGAATTTCATTTATTAAAGTATCAACATCCATATCAACTTTTTGACCAGTTTTACGAACAGTTACTTGGAAATTACCAGATTCAACCTCATTGTCTCCAATTACAAAGATGTATGGAATCCATTCTTTAGAAGCATTTCTAATTTTCTTACCAACACTTTCATCCCTATCATCAATATCGACACGAATATTTGAAGTATCGATTTTTTCATAAATTTCATTTGCAAATTCTTTGTGATCTTCACCAACAGTAATAATTCTTACCTGAATTGGACTTAACCAAGTTGGTAACATTGGAGATTTTTCATTTAATTCAATAGCTGTTTTTTCAAGCATTGCACATAAAACTCTT
>CACZPT010000126.1 GCA_902783085.1 uncultured Methanobrevibacter sp. | reverse complement strand
TAATATATATTGAATTAACTACTATAAAAATGTTTTTATAAAAATTTTTTATCAAAATATGGAAATAATTTTATTAAATACTAAAAAAAATAAGAAATATAAAAAGTGTACATTTCATGCTATCACTTTTAGGATTTGTTGTAACATTCATTTTGGGATTAACATTCGCATTTATTGTCGGATTTATTAATTTAAATAATCCTTTTGTTTATCCAACAGCACTAATAATAGCTATTGTAATTGGTGTTTCATTCTTCTCATCATTTTTCGAAGATATTTTAAACAGTGGTTTGCTAGGAATTATCATTGGATTTTTATTTGGTCTTTTAGCAAATCTAACAATTGAAATTTCATCCGGATTTAAATATAGTTATGAGTTATTTTCAGGATATGAAATTATAGTATTTACGGTAATTGCTTTATATCAAATAAATTTTTAAGAAAATTTATTTTAAACTATATTAATTTAGATAGTTTCATTAATATTTAATTTTAAATTTTTATCATAGATTGGCTATGATGAAAATTACTTCTTTTTTTTAATAGATTGCAGTTAGTATAATAAATGCTACTTTATTAAAAGAAGTATTATATATGAACTAATTTTTTAGTATTATATAATATTGTTGTGTGATTAATTTAATTATCAAATTGAATATATATTAATATTATAAAATTAATATGGAGAATTATTCTTTTATGACAATCATTGTTATTGGTCCAATAGCTAAGGATTTTATTATAAATGGGGATTTGAAACTCTCTAAAATTGGTGGATCCATTTATTTCCAATCATTTATATTTGAAAAATATTATGAAGATTATCTAATTATTGCAAATTGCAGTGATGAATCTTTAATTAATAAATTTCCAAACATTGATAAAGTTAGATTAATATTAAAGGATGATACACATTGTTTCGTTAATTATTATCCTGATTGTGATAATTTAGATATTCGCCATCAATTAAGTAATTTTGCAAATATTCCAATTACTAAAGAAGATTTGGATGAAATTTTATCTGAAGTTGAAAATATTGAAGTATTCATTATTAACCCTTTAAATTCATTTGATTTTCCAAAAGATACAATCAATTACATTAAAAGTTTTAAAAAACCAATTTTTATTTCCGGACAGGGTTTTTTAAGACAAGCTTCGGATAAAATTGATGAAATCTATTATTCTATTTCTTTAAAATCTAATAGAGATATTGAAGAAATATTAAATGGAACGGATATGTTATTTTTAGATGAGGATGAATCAAAAATAATTTTTAAAAATAACAATTACAGCGAGTTTGATATCTCTGAAATTATAATAACCAATGCCAGTAAAGGATCTAGAGTAATTTCAGATAGGGAATATGATATTCAGCCTGTTAAAAATAGCAATATTGTGGATTCAACAGGTTGTGGTGATATTTTTATGGCAGCATATATTTCAAAAAAATTAACATCAAAATCTTTAATTGAATCGGCTAATTTTGCTTCAAAGCTAGCTAGTAATAAATTAAGTGTCTCAGGTCCTTTAAATCCAAATAAATAATTTCAGTAAACTTTATTAATAAATTAATTAATAATTATATATGATTTTAAAATTTTTCGTTATTTAAAAATGTGACATCATGTTAACTAAATCATCTACTAATAAAATTGAAAAGGAGTTTGAAAATCTTCGTAAAGAGTTATTGGATTTAACTTTAAGAAACCAGTTACTTAATTTTAAATCTAGAGCCAAAACAATTTCTATTAAAAATCAATCTCCAATAAATATTTTTCAAACATTAGTTTTACAAGAAAATAAAATGTATTTTACAGCTAATAAGAAAGGCAAAAACGAAGATAAGTCATCAATATGGGATCATATTCCATTTGATTTTTCAAAGTTTTCGGAAGGAGATAAAAAGTTAGCGACAGATTTAACACCAAACGAACTCCAAAAAAGACTTTATTATATTAATAATCAAGCTAAAACAATGCTTCAGGAACAGGGATATAATATTCTTTATTTGGCTGTTGGATTTTTAGAATGGATTGATAATTCAAAACCTAAACAGTCTAATCAGGCACCACTTATTTTAATTCCTGTTTCAATGCAGAGAAGAAAAATCGGTGAATCATTTAATTTAGAGTGGACTGGTGAAGATATACAGACTAATATCTCTCTTAAAGCTAAGTTACTTGAAAATGGTATTGAATTACCTGATTTTGAATTTAAAAAATATGGTGAAATTATTGACCATTATATTTCAAATGTTAAACGTGCTGTTAGTAGAATGGATGATTGGAAAGTTAATAATAATATAGCTTTAGGATTTTTTAGTTTTACAAAATTTGTAATGTATAATGATTTAAATCCTGAAAGCTGGGCTGATAATGTTGATTTAACTAAAAATGAATTAATTCAAGCAATATTTAATCCTACTAAAAATGATATAGAAGCATTTAAGGAAGAGGATATTGACTCTCAACTTGATTATCAATCAATGTATCAAGTTTTAGATGCTGATTCATCACAAATTGCAGCTATTCAGGATGTTAAAGCTGGAAGAAATCTTGTTGTGGAAGGACCGCCTGGAACAGGCAAATCACAAACTATTGTTAATTTAATTGCTGAATTACTTGCAGAGGGTAAGTCTGTTTTATTTGTATCTGAAAAAATGGCTGCTTTAGAAGTTGTAAAGGATAGATTAAGTGGTGTTGGTTTAGGTAAATTTGTCCTTGAATTACATTCACATAAAACTAGACGTAAAAAATTTTTAAAAGATTTAGAAAAATCAACTAAAGTACGAGCTGTCGATACATTAAATATTGACCAAACCATAAGGAAGTTAGAAACTTTAAAAAAACAATTAGATAATTATGCTTCTGTTATTCATAAACCATTATTTGCTGTTAATTTATCAGCATTCCAGTTATATGGTCTAAAAGAATCTGCTGATGATCATTTTTCACGTAAACAAATGATAATGCCTCTTGTTAGATTTAAAAGTCCTGAAACTGTTACACTAAAAGAACTTGATGATATTACACTAGATTTAGAAAGTGTTGCAGAATTATATCAAACTATCTCAAAAGAAAATCCTTGGAGTAAATGCTCACCAAAAAGTTTACTTCCAGCTGATTTAAGAGAAATTGAAATGCTCATTAATGATACTTTAACCGCTCTTGATAATTTTTTAGTTGAAAGAGGTAGGGTATATGATATTTATGGTATTAAAAAGCCAGATACATTAAATGAATTTGAAAAATCACTTTCTGCATTTGACATTATCAAGTCACAAAACTCTGAATTGTTTGATGCCAAAATATTAAAGTCAGGCGCATGGGATAAAAATAATGATGATGCTTATAGATTAATTAATGAATTAGAAAATTATCAAAAAACTGCAGGTATTTTAGATAAATTCAATGGAAATATTTACCATGCAGATATTGATAGATTAATTTATGAATTAAATGAATTGTCTCACAAAAAACTCAGATTCTTTAAAAATAAACAACATATTGAATTAGTTGAAAGATATTATGTGATGCCAGTCAAAGGTAGCATTTCAAATATAATTGATGATTTGACTAAAGCTAAACATACTATTTTATTAAAACGTAATTTAGAGGCTAATGAATCTTTAGCTAAAAAATATTATGGTGATTATTGGTATTTAAATGCAAATGTCAATGATTTAAAAGCTATTGCTCAATGGATGAACCAATTCAGTGCACTAACAAATGAGGGCATATTTTCACAAAACACTGTTGACATATTATCAAAAGATTTATTCGATATTAATCCAGAAAGAGATTTGATTGATTATATTGATTCTGGAGAAGAATTTGCCAATGTTTTAGAGAGATTGAAATCAAAACTTAATCCAAGAAGTAAATTAATATTTAAAAAAGGATTTAAAGATGTTTCCTTTGAAGAGTGGCAAACTCAATTATATAATTGGAGAGGCCAACTTTCTAGTCTTCATTTATGGTCCCAGTACTTAAATACTAAAAATTCACTTAAAGGCACAACTTCTGAATTATTTGTCGAGTCAATTGAAAAAAGAAATATTAAAAAAGATGACATTAAAGCATTAGTCGAAGGAAACTTTGCAGATTCCTTACTTAATATTTTATTCGTTGAAAATAAAGATTTAGCAACATTTATTGGTGAACTTCACGAAAATAGAATTAAAGAATTTAAAGATTTAGATAAAAAAATATTGATTTTAAATCGTAAAAGAATTTTCCATAAGTTAAACAGTAATATTCCACAGATCTTTGGAGCAACTGAAAATCCACAAGCAAAAGTATTGGCCGGGGAATTTACAAGAAAAAGCGGTCATTTACCTGTTAGAAAATTACTTGAAAAAGCTGGAGGAATGATTAAACAAATTAAACCATGTTTCATGATGTCTCCACTTTCAGTTGCACAGTATCTTGATCCGACCAATGAAGAACTACAGTTTGATGTTGTTATTTTTGATGAAGCAAGTCAAGTAAAACCCGAAGATGCATTAGGTGCATTTATGAGAGGTAAAACTGCTGTTGTTATGGGTGATACCCAACAATTACCACCAACTTCATTTTTCGATCAAATGGCAAGTGGAGAAAGTGATGAAGAAGAAGCAACATCACTGGATATGGAAAGTATCTTGCATTTATGTAAATTATCATTCCCTGTTAAAATGCTTAAATGGCACTACAGAAGTCGTCATGAATCATTAATTTCAGTTTCAAATAAAGAGTTTTATGATAATGATTTACTTGTATATCCTTCACCATCCCATAATGATTCAGAATTGGGATTGAAATTTCATTATAATCCAAATACTGCTTATGATAGAGGTTCATCTTCCGCAAACCCAAAAGAAGCTGAAGATGTTGTTGAAGCTATTTTCGATCACTTTGATAGATATGGTGATACAAAAAGTTTAGGTGTCGGAACATTCTCTGTTGCACAAAAAAATGCAATTTTAGAAAGACTTGAAGAAAAACGCCGTGAAAGACCAGAATTAGAACCATTATTCTCAGAAAATAAAGATGAAAGATTCTTTGTTAAAAACCTTGAAACAATTCAGGGGGATGAAAGAGATGTTATTTTAATAAGTGTAGGTTATGGATTTGATAATGAACGAAAAATGTCCTTAAACTTCGGTCCTCTAAATCAGGACGGCGGGGAAAGAAGATTAAATGTATTGATAACTCGTGCTAGAGAAAAATGTGTTGTATTTTCTAATTTTAAAGCATCAAGTATGAAATTAACTTCAAATCCACCACATGGTGTTAGAGCACTAAGGGAATTTTTAGAATATGCTGAAAACTTAACTTTAGGAACTCCTACTGCAGATGCCCATTCAAAAGAACCATTTGAAGATGCAATAGCTAGCTTTTTACAAGAAAACGGATATCAAGTTGACAAAC
>CACZPT010000125.1 GCA_902783085.1 uncultured Methanobrevibacter sp. | reverse complement strand
ATTTCTTTCTCATTGATTGAATCATTAATTGACATGATATAATATTTATCACTCAAAGTTAATAAACTTAAGGTAATATACTATAAATACTAAAAAAAATAAAAACTTTAAAGTTAGAAATTAATCTAACCTTAAAGTATTGCTGTATTATACTTAGTATATATCATTAAAAGTGCAAAAGCACAAAAACCATGGCCGAAGGCAAGTTAATCAAAAAAATTCCAGAATTTAAAATAATACAACAAATGATTGATTTAATAAACCTTCAATTAATTATTAATTCTGATTATTAATAAGTTATATAGTTTTTAATTTAGAAAAAAAGTAGTATAAGAGCATGATTGCTCTTGAATTTAAATATTTATTTGCAAATCATTGTTCCAATACCATCAGTGGTGAATATTTCAAGTAAAAGGGAGTGCCTTTTACGTCCATCAATAATATGGCATGATTTTACTCCATTTTCAATAGCATTTACACAGGTTTCTATTTTTGGAATCATACCTCCACTGATAATGCCTTCTTCGATTAATTGTGGAATTTCACTAATGCTGATTTTTTGAATTAATGAACTTGGATCATCAGGGTCTTTTAAAACACCCGGAACATCAGTTAAAATAATTAATTTTTCAGCATTAATAGAACTGGCTACTTCACCAGCAGCAGTATCCGCATTTAAGTTTAAACTTGATCCATTTTCTGAAATACCAACAGGAGATATTACTGGAATATAATCATTTTCTAAAAACATTTCCAGTAAATCTGTATTGATTGAGTCAATTTCTCCAACTAAACCTAAATCTATTTCTTCTTCGCTTCCTTCTATTTTACTTGATCCCTTTTTGTGAGCAAATATTAAACTTGAATCTTTTCCAGATAAACTTATTGCATCACCATCGTGGCGAATGAGTTCAGATACGATTTCTGTGCTTATTTTTCCAACAAGAACCATTTCAATAATTTTCATTGTTTCTTCATCGGTGATTCTTAGGCCTTTGATGAATTTTGGTTCTTTTCCAAGTTTATCCATTGATCTTGAAATTTCTGGACCCCCACCATGGACAATAAGCGGCCTCATTCCTACATATTTGAGTAAAACAGTATCACGAGCTGTGGAAGACATTGCTTCGGAATCTATCATTGCATGTCCGCCATATTTAATTAAAATTTTTTCATTGTGAAACTTTTTGATATAAGGTAAAGCTTCAATTAAAACATCTATATCTTTCATCTAATCACTACTATACTATTATTATGTTATCTTATATAATGTTTGCCGAACATTGTTATGTGGCAAATATTAAAAAGTTCGATTTATAATCATCATATTTTTTAATTAATCTTATTAAATTATTAGTTAAAAAATTAATTTAAAAGAAAATGTGTTGAAAAATAAAAAATTTACTAAAAGAAATATATATGTAAAAAACAATTATTCTTCATCGACACCAAATTTCCTATTAAAGTACTTGACTCTCACATCATGATTTAAATTATCAATATTTTCACCAGCCAATCCCTTTTCTAAAATCTTAAATGAAATTTTTTTAGGGATAGTAATATTTTTAATATCTAATAAAGCCCATAATTTATTAAATCTCTTTTTTAAACTGCCAAAATCAAATTTATCCAAAACATTTCCAATATTGATAATGTTAGCACTATTAACAGCAACATAATTTTGATAAATATCCCCACCCATAAACGGCGGGTTTAAACCAAAGATAAAACGTTGCAAATCCAAATCCAAAAAGGATTCATAATCCCCAGCATATGCATAAACATGAGCTTTTGCAGAAAGCGAATCCAATAAAATCAATAAATTAGAATCTCTAAAAGCAGACTTAATACATTCATCACAGAAAGTTAAAGCAGCATCAAATATGTCTTTACCACTTTTTTTAAAATAATTTTCAAAGTCCTCAAAATCAAAAGCGACTAAAGAAAAATTATATAAATCAATCCAAGAATATTCATTTAAAAATTCATTAGCCTTACTTGAAAGAACATACTCCCCATCATCACTTTCACCAGATAATACTGGCAATACCCTTTCAACCAATTCATCCTTTTTTCCTGAAACTTTTAAGCCATTTTCCTTTAAAATCACTTTTAAATCTTTAATTGTGTATTTAGATGCAATTTCTTCTTTAGTAATTGAATCATTACTGCTTTTTATAAGATAATCTTCCTCAAGCATAAAATCAATACAATCCTGACCAGATTCAAAGCTTTCAAAAATCATTTCATTTAATATGAAATTCAAATCAAATTTTTTACTTAAATAAAAAATAACATCAAATAATTCCAACTTTCTATTTGAATCCATAAAACAACCTCACCCTAAAAAAATATTTTAAAAAAATTAATACATCTATATTAGATTTTAATTTTATTTAAACATTTAAATTTTAAAAATGAAGCAACTAATAAAAAAAGAAAAAAATGAGAAGTTAAAGAAAATATTAACTTCCCTAATTTGTTACGGTTACATGATTTCCGATGCTTGCATTGTT
>CACZPT010000124.1 GCA_902783085.1 uncultured Methanobrevibacter sp. | reverse complement strand
ATTTATGACTAGAGTTTATTCTGAAACATATTATAAAACTTGGTTGAATAAATTTTTTGCATGAAACTTAAAGTAAAATACTATAATAAAGGGATAATATTTAATAATAAATACTTTAAAACACCCAGTATTGATTACATAAATCCCATTATACAAAAAAGTTAAACTAATCCGGCATTATTTATTAAAAAGATAATAAAACCCAATTAATTAGATAGTTTTTTATTAATACTGCGGGCTAAAAGATAATAGTATATATAAAAACTACACCAAAATACAGCACCAAAAATAAATGCGATAATAACCCAAGTTACAATAGGATTTATACCTAAATTAATTGGCATCCAATGTAAATAAACTGCTACAACAAATAAAATAATAAAACCTATACCCATTTGAAATAAAACTTGAAGAGGCAATGCTAAATCATCCCTATCATAAACAAAGCCAGTTAAAGAAAATCCCCATCCAACAACAATTGAGCCTAAAAATGCATTAATTATATCTACTCCTGAAAAATTAACATTATTTGGATTTGAAATGGAAAATAAAACCATTACCAACATTACAATAAAACATCCGACAAATGCTCCAAGAGCAAGTTTTTTAATTAACTCAATACTATCCATAATTTCACCTACAAACCAATAACCTCTTTAAAGTTAGGCAAATATTTCCTTGAAATATTATCCTTAAGACCATTTTTTAACTTAATAAACATCATCCCTTTTAAAGATGGTGCAACACGATCGATTTTGTCTAAATTAATTATTGTTGATTTGGATATTCGAATAAAAGAAGAATCCAATATTTCTTCAATCTGATATAATGCTTTTTTAACTAAAAAACTATCATCATTAGTATAAACCATAACCTGCTTATTTTCAACTCTAAACATGTATATTTCATTAAATTTCAAAAATGTAATATCTTTACCTTTTTTAACTGCAATCATTGAATTATTAGATTCATCTTCTAAAAGATTAATTGCTTTTTGAATATTATCAGATAATTCATTAGTATAAATTTCAGCATGAGACTTTTCAATATCCTTTGAAAAAAATAAATTAACTTTCATGAAATCTAATTCCCCATTTTATCCATTTCTTCTTGAATTTTACGTTCACGATATTCATTACTATCAAATTTTTCAAATAATACAAATACCTTTAAAAAATTGAATAAAACACCAATTCCCCAGAAAAATACAACATATAAAACCCACCAGTAATGTGGTGTAAATAAATAATTGATCACTGCTAAAATAATATTAACAATAATATAACTATATAAATTACGATAAAATTTAATTTTTAAGTCAACTTTTTCTTCAGCTCGTTTTCTTATATTATCAGTCATTTAATCACCTAATTTTATTTATCTGTAAGCATAACCCACAATATCTTCAAAGGAATATGCCTTTAAAAAATCATCAATAACTTCAATTCCCCAAAAAAACATTACTAAAATTAATAACCAAAAGCTTTTTAGAAATATAAAACTGATAAATGCTATAATAACATTTACAATAAAATATTTAAATATATTTTCTTTGAATTTAATTTCAGCATCAACTTTCTGTTCTATTTTTTCTCTCATATCCATTTAAATCAACTTATTAATCTATAATATACCATAGTTAAATACAATATAAATGATTATTTAGCAATGTTGATAAGATGCAAAAATCAATAACTAAAATACAAAAAATAGAATATAAAAAAAATAAAAAATTAATATATAGCTAATATGAATGTTTAAAGAAAAATTCAAAACATCAAAGATTTCATAAAGATAATAAGGATAAATCATTGTATTAATCAATTAAATCCTTAAAATACAAAGAAATTCATAAAAGATCATAATTCGTGTGAAAAAGTGATTTAATTGTTTTAAAATATAAATAGGATGATTTCTTCTTGAATGAATGAGAATGCAGATTAACAGATAATATGACAGACTTAATTGATAAAACCTCCAAATTCTTCAAAAAAGAGATAGTATTTTCCATATCATTAATATTGGCAGTTGTTTCATGCTTTTTTGCAAAACCCAGCATAGACTACATTAATTGGGACACAATCATACTGCTTCTAGTGATAATGCTTATCGTTGAAATCCTTAAAAACCTTGCCGTTTTCGAGATAATGGTTCGAAAGCTATTGACTAAAATCGCAAACACCAGAGGTTTAGTTCTGATTCTTGTTTTCACCTGTTTTCTCAGCTCAATATTCATAACCAATGATGTTTCATTAATAATTTTCGTGCCCTTTTCAATTTTAGCCTTAAAAAAGATTGATAAAACTGATTTAATAATCATCACCGTATCATTACAGACAATTGCTGCAAATGTTGGCTGTATGGCACTTCCAATCGGCGCTCCCCACAATATCGTAATGTATACAATATCAAAGATTCCATTCCAGTCATTTTTCCTCTTGCTGTTGCCTTACATTATTGTATCTGTGATATTTATCTCAGCAATATTGTTCTTTATCCCAAAAAATCAAATTGTCCTCCCTGAAATGAAAATGGCAGAAATAAATAAGGACAATTTTTTAAAACGTGTAATTTTGGGCATTGATTATTTTCTGCTTTTGACTTTCATCGCACTTTTTATCCTAATTGGCAATTTGGAAAGCATTCCATTTTTCAATGCGCTTTTTACAAAGTGGATTTCAGGCAATGAAGTAATATGGGGAATACTTACATCCCAAATCATTTCCAACGTTCCTGCAGCAATGCTTTTAAGTGGTTTCAGCACTAATTACGAAGCCATTATCATTGGAATCAATATTGGGGGCTTCGGTACCCTTATCGCATCCATGGCCAATCTGATTTCCTATAAGATTCTTGTGCGCGAATATGATGAGTTTAAAATAAGGTACTTAGCCATATTTACTCTATTAAACATTGTACTCTTGATAATTCTTTTTGGTGTTTATCAGCTGGCTTAAAGTCAGATAAGTCATAGTGATTATTCACATATTATTTTTAAGAAGCGATAGATTCTATTTAAAGACATATAACTCAAGCACACCATTAAAGAAACTTTTCTTCACTTCAAATATCCATTTTTGCAACCTTAAAATGCCATGTTCAATATAAATTCTAATTGATGGATTTTTTAACTAATTTTTCGTTTGATTACACATGCTGTAATATATCTATATTCCGACTTAAATTACTAAAATTGCACCCCTTAATATTTCAATATTTCACTTTTAAATATATATGTCATTAGATGAAGCACAATACACCCATTGAAAGTCTGCTTATTCCACACATTTATTATATTAGTCAGTTTTTTCTGCTATTTTTATATAATATGGCCATTATGCTTTATTTATCCCCCCATAGCCAGTTTGAAATGAATATTTCCAAAAGAAATATCGAAACTCTTGTCACCTAAAATAATATTTTTCATTGAAACATTTACTGTTATATTTTTCTTCTTTTTGTTTTATTCTTTCTAGCTCACTTGTCATGATTAATCATACAAGTTAAATTTTAAAATAAACATGTTTCATTATAATCTTCTTCAACAACATCTAATAATCCTTTAACAGAATCGTTCATATTTTTCTCAATAATTTCAATGTCTGAATTATATTTTTGAAAAATATACTCTTGAGCAAAAGATCTACTCATAAATTCAACATCTTGAAAATTTAAAACTACTTTTTTCTCAGATTGAATATCATCAAATAATTTCTTAGCAGTAGTTCTCATTCCTAACTTTTTAGCGAATGTATCTCTAAGATTAACCTCCTTCATTTTTTTATACCTCCTAAATTTTCTTAAAAATTCTTCTTTTAGCATAAGTTTGTGCATTAATATTATTAGTATTTACTCTTACAGTTATAAAAGTACCATGTATAATAGGCATATTTTTATACCATAATTTAACTCCTTTAGGATTAACGGTACACACTCCGTTTCTTGATGCAATTAACATTTCTTCACCAAAACCTAACGATGCAATTGATGCAGTTGTATTCAAACCCCTACCATGAAGTTGATAATGTTCTTTATCAGTAGTTTTTCCATTTATTGCATCAAAGATAGCTTCAGTATCATTAATAAAAGTTACATTGTAATTTTCAAAACTACCAGGTATTGTAACTCCATCATCAATCATACATATATCAAGTTTATTTGCTTTAGGATATTTTTGACATAAAATGTAAGCATTATTAAATTCAGAATGTTTATAAATGTTTGTTAACATTTCATAAACTATTAAATTCACTCCAGCTTCATCTAAATTTAGATTAAACAAATCAAAAATTCCATCAGTAACCAGATAAATACTTTTCTACTTGATCAGCTAATCCATAAGTAGCATCATAATGAAATTTCTTTAGTTTTCTTAGAGGGTATGTTGTGTCATTACATCTTTGCTTACCTAATACTTTTTCTAGATATGGTTTTGTATTTGAGTGGAAAGTATATTTATTAATATTATTTAATTCCATGTATTGTAATACTGGTAATAATACTGGTGGAGCTAAAAAGTCATGATTTGATAAATCCATTAGTGAAGAATCCTGGTTTTCAGTTATGATTTGAGTATATGTTTTCATATATGCTATTAAAGAACGCATTTTTTAAACCCCATAATTTTTATAGTTATTATATATTTTTTAAATAATTATTTTTTATATTGGGAGAGCATTCGATAACTATTTGCGACGAGATAGGATCTCCTTATTCCCTGCTCTTGTATCAGTAAAATACCCACCATGGTGAGTTAATTTAATCCATGTTATGTTGGGATTTCCTCTTTCGAAATTTCTAACTTGATAACGAGTCTAAGAAGTTACATGAGAAAAATACCCAAAGATACATTAGTATCCAGTGTTATCCAGACTAGAGGAAGAGTAAGAATAGTTAATTAAAGTGAACATCCGTAAGCATCGTGACAAATGACGATAGGTGAGATACATGTAACACAAAAGTGTTATACTATCGATACAATTAGGAAATAAGTATTATAGTTATGCTTATATAAATTGAGAGTTTTGTTTATTAAAAGGATAGTGATAAGATGAGTAATGCTCAAAACCTTAATGTTTATGAATCCACAGCATCATACACTACTATATGGACCGAAACTAATTGGAAGAAAGTTTATAAGTATGTAGATAAACAACTGTTTAGAATATTTCGTGCTGAAAATGAAGAACTATTTAGGATAAAGGCCTATTTGAGCCATATGTCTTGAAAGGGACACCTACAGTTCTAGAGAGAGTCCAATGGAGAAATCCCTTGTTCTTATATAGCTCTTCAAATAAAAAGAACTCTATTTTTTCTATTTTCATATTAATATTAGTTTTTAAGTATTTTATAAGATTAAAATGAACATTGTTTAGTAAAATAATAATAGTGAATTGTACGGTATAAATAACAATAATATTGCATAGTTTAGAATAGAAATGTTACAGAGAACTCTTTAAAAAAAAGTTCTTTCACACTGGAGTATTTTACATTAGAGTTAGAAAATATCCTTTAAAAATATTCATTTCAAGAAATTCAACAATGATTATAGTAAGATATTAAATAATTATAGTATTTGTTTTAATTGTATATAGAAATGATATTCAATGAAAATAATACTTAATTGAAACATGTATTGATTATACAATGTCGTCAACTTGGTGAATTTTGATTCATAATTTTTCCCCATCATATTCCAGTTATTGGTTATTATTTATGTTGGTTGGTATTGAATATTGAAACATCTGTGTAATTTTTTTCTTTCTGGGTATTGTTTT
>CACZPT010000123.1 GCA_902783085.1 uncultured Methanobrevibacter sp. | reverse complement strand
CCATATTAACCACCTATTCTGTAGAGTATTTTTTCATTAATGCCTCTTTTTGAAGCTCACTAACTTTTTTACATCCTTCCATAGCCAAGTCAATAGCTTGCTGGAATTCTTCTTCAGTTAAATCACCATCACTTTGGAGTAAAGTAATTTCACCAGTTCTTGGCATGATAGCTATTGGAACATCTGCTTGGCCTTCTTTATCTTCAACTTCAGATAAATCAAGAACTACTTCATCATTTACTTTACCTGCTGCACAGCCTACAACAATATCTTTCATAGGCACACCAGCATCAACTAATGCAACAGCAGCAGCAGTAATTCCAGCACAACGAGTTCCACCTTCAGCTTCAATAACTTCAATATAAATATCAACCATTGAACGTGGGTAATTTTCTAACATTAAAGCTGGTCTTAATGCATCAGCAGTTATTTTTGAAATTTCTGCAGACCTTCTATCTGGTCCTGGTCTTTTTCTATCATCTACTGAAAATGGAGCCATATTATATCTACATCTAATTACACCAGTGTTTGGTTCAAGTAATCTTCTAATATATGATTCTCTAGGTCCATAAACAGCGACTAAAATTTTATTTCCACCGACTTCTAAATAAGCTGAACCATCAGCACGTTCAAGTACACCTGCTTCAATTTTTATAGGACGTAATTCATTATATTTCCTACCATCCTCTCTTATCATTTCAGACATATTAATCAACCTCGTAACTTTGAAGAATTATCGATTATTTAATATAAATGAATCATTTGAGTTTTCACTATATGATAAATTTTTATCTTTATTGTGAGTTTTCTTCTTGAGTTCTTCTATAACTTCATAAAAATCTGTTTTATTTTCATCTTCCTTTCTTTTCATTGCTTCTTCTCTTTCTTCTTGTTCTACTTCTTCTTTGAAATCTTGAAGCTTAGGTTTTTCCAATACGAACTCTTCTTCCTCTTCAACAGGTAATTCTCCATCAATAGCTAAATACAATTTATTTTTAATTTTATTAGTTAAACCAGAAGTATGAGCTTCAGCTTCAATTAAGCGGATAACTTCACGAGTGAGTTGTTCCATATCTTCTTTACCTTTAACCCAAACAAGCCCATTTTGACCAACAACGATTTTACAATTAGTTTTATCTTTAATCATGTTAATCATTGAACCTTTTTTACCGATTAACCTAGGAACTTTAGTTGGAGAGATATCTACAATAATACCCCCTTTAAATTTACCCATTCCTCTACCTTTTAAACCTAGTTTAGTTTTTTTAATTTCATCAACATCTATTACTCTTAAAAACAAAACATCCCCAACATCATAAACTTTGTTGAGTTCTTTCTTTTCCCTACCAAATACTTCAAAAGCAGGTAAAATTCCAGAATAAGGTGAATTAATGTCAACATCCCACATAGAGAATCTCACATCATTAATTTTACCAATTACAACATCTCCTTTCTTAGGAACATATTTACTTTTAAGAGGAATAACTCTAATTTTTTTATTTCTTAAAGAAACTAACCCCATTAAAGAAGAACAAATTTTATCATCTTCTTTAAAGGTACCTCTTCCAGGATAGTATTCACCTTCAGCCAATACTTGACCGGGAATAACTAAATCTTTATTTTCCACATATATCATAATATCACATGATTTGAAAATTAATTTAATTATTTAATAGTTTTTGTTTCTGCTTCACCACTTGAAATCTCAGCCATTTTAGCAGCAAATGAATTCTGAAGACCGCCAGGCATTTCAACAATACCTATCCAAGAACCATCTTGTTGCCATTCTTCATTTATAATTTTACCAAAACCATGAATAATAGAATATGCTCCACCAGCTACAGAACCAGGTAAGCGAACAGCAACTTTAACTTTCTCAAATCTTATAGGAATAAGCGGTTTTATAGCTTTTAGTGCTGTTTGAACTTGTTGGTCAACAGAAATGAAAGGATCAAATCTAACTTTAGCCTCATCACATGCATTTTCAATTCTTTGAACCGGATGAGGAAGTCCAGTTTGTGGATTAATAGATTCTTTAGCAATTTTATTAATTACCAATTTCCTTTTTTCTGCCTGCATTTGTCTTTTTTGTTCTGCAGTTAGTTGAACAGATCCTTTTTCCAGAATAATTTTAGAAACTTCAATAGGATCAGTAGTTTCAAATATTTTATTCATAGCTTCTTCAGAAGCCTTATCTCCTTTTTTAGAATCTTTAAATATTTCTTCAACAGCTAAAAGATCTTCAATGGCAACATCCTGACCATCAGGATTTCTAAATTCAGCTGCCAAATCAGGGTCGACCAATATTTCAAAATGCTCACCACTAAATTCATATTTAGCTATAATTGCTTCATCTATATCTACCATTGAAATTCCCCTAACATTAATTAAAAAAATTATTCATCATCGATTTCATCATCAGACTCTTCATCTGATTCTTCTTCATCATTAGCAATGTATTTTTCAATAAATGATTTAACTTCATCTTTGGAAAGTTTTTCATAATTTCCATTATCTTTTTTGATAATAGCTATTTCAACATTATCTGAAGTAGTATCATGTTCTGTAGATTCACTAATTGCATTTAAAGCTAATCCAATAGCATCATCAATAGATAATTCATCATTATATTCTTCTTCAAAAATATCCATAGCTGCAGATCTTCCAGATCCAATTGCAGTTGCTTTATATTCAATTAATGCACCACTTGGATCAGTTTCAAATAACTTACATTCACCATTATATACTCCACCAATAATTAAAGCTGAACCAAATGGTCTTACTCCACCATTTTGGGTATATAATTGTAACATATCACATAGTTTTTTAGCTAAACTATCGACTCTTATAGGTTCACTATAAGTTATTTTATTAATTTGGGCTTCAACTCTAGCTCTTTCAACTAATGCTCTTGCATCTGCTACAAGACCAGAAGTAGCCGCACCAATATGTTCATCTATCTTAAATAATTTTTCAATAGATGATGACTCCACTAATTTAGAAGTAGTTCTTTTATCAACTGCTAAAACAATACCATCAGGACATTTTATACCAATTGATGTAGTTCCTCTTTTAACAGCTTCTCTTGCATATTCAACCTGAAAAAGTCTTCCATCAGGACTAAATACAGTAATTGCTCTATCATATCCAGCATTTTGTAAAGGTTGCATAAATAATACCTCACATCATATAATTAATTTTATAAACATTATTTTTAAATTCAACTACGAAAAAATACAAAATTAAAACCAAATCTCCATGAAAAGGTACTTTTAATTAAAATTTATTTTCTTCTATCCATAAATCCAATTGATATTTATATAAATAAATTATTTATAAAGTTTTCTATTTTAAAATAACAAAAAGTAATTAAATGAATTTATTACATCCCTTAATGGTACCAGAAACTCCAATTGTTGTAATTGAAATAGCTTTTTTATTGAAGTTATTTACTAAAGCCAGACTAGATCTAACTTCATCTTCAAATTCCCTTTGAAAACGAACAATAGCCGAATATTCATTATAAAACGCATTCGAATCTCTTTCAATTAAATCTATAACCCATAAATTAAAATTAGAAGTATTATTTTCTCCTTGGAAACGAATACAAGCATTCCATATAATTGATGTGAAGACTTTTTTAGATAATTTTTCATCAGATTTAATATCTAAAACCAAATAATGATAATGTTTCCTTTGAGATTTCGGTAGAACTTTAAGTTTCATCATTTAACCACCTTCACGCCAGCCATAATCATGTTTTTTCTATTTTTATTAAAGTTTATTATATTTTCAGACACATTAAATGATTTTTCAATATCCACCTCAGACAAACCACATTGTTTAAAAACAGATTTAAAATCATGAACTGTTTTAATATCAAAAATAGAATCCGCACCAGAAGACAATATTAAAGGAAAATCATATTTATTATGAAGTTTAATAATATCTCGAAAATTAGATAGAATCTTTGACCTATGAGACGAATAGGATTTTAAAATATCACAGAATTGTAGTTCAATAGCAACATTATTATCTTTTGCCTGTTTAGCTAAAATATGATTAATGCCTGCATCATAACGTTTAAAATAAGGTTTAGATAACACATCTATTTGGACATTTTCCAGACATATCCTATTTACTTTTAAATTTCCTCCTAAAACAGAAATACATGAAGTTTTATGCCTAAATTTACGTGTAATTTTTCTAATTTCATTAGGATTATTTGATTCAATATTTAATGTATAATCAATATCAATACTACCATTTAATGCTTTTTGAACATCATTTTTAAAAATTAAAGCATTATTATAATCATTTTGATTATATGCAAAATTAATATGCTTCCAACCATATTTAGAAGCTTGTTTAGCTAAGATTAAATTAGTATCATAGCTATTTCCTTTAATATTTAAATCAAACATAGTAAAATTTTAATTTTTATATTTAATTAAGTTTACGAAAAAAAAATTAAAAAATCATTTGTACATATAAATATCAACTTGCCAACTTACAGTTTCATAATAATCAATTGTGAATGTTTGAGGAGATGAAGAAGTGTAAGTTAATGAATCTGATCTTGTTGCAACGGCACTATTTGATCCCCAATCAACACCAGCAGATTCACCATTTGAACCCCTAACATACAAATGATTAGTTGCATAATTTTTAATAGGAAATGCAGATAATTTAATCCTAATTTGACCTGCCGGAATACTAACCGATTGACTGCCCGAACCTGAACCAGAATAACTTCCAATCAATACCCAATCTTTTGATTGTTGAGCAGATGATGACGTTGACTGCTGAGACTCATAAGATGTTGGACTAGCACTATCAGCTTGACCATTTGATGGTGAAGATGCCATTCCATTATTATATAGCATAAATCCAAAAGACAAAGCAAGAATAACAATGATACCAATTAAACATAAAATAATTATTTTAAATTTAGAATTATTTTCAGACTCCTCTTTTGGAGCATCAACTGGTTTACCACAGCGAGTGCAAAATTTCGCAGTATCTTTATTTTCAAAACCACAGTTATTGCATTTCATAATACCAAGTACATCTATTCTTATATATAATATATTAACAATCCAATATATTAACTTTAACCAATACACAATAGTCTATTTAAAATTCTTGATAAATTTGAAAAAATAATTTCGTATCTTAAAAAGAAAAATAAACACTAACATGATATTTAAATTAAAGTAACAAATTTAAAAGCCTTAAAATAACAGATAAATCCAATAATCAATTATACTAATATAAAATACACAATATATCAAGATAATTTAAACAAATTAAAAAAATAAGACATAAATAGTAGATAAAATGTGTATATGTCATAATAAAAACAATAAGGCATAAAATCTTTTATACTAGAACATATAAAGACTAATGTATGGATAAAGATAACGATGAGCTTTTGAAATTAACTTCATATGTTTTAATTTCTAAGTATAGAGAAAAAACATTGAAATCAATTGGTGACAATGTTAAAATACCAACCCACATTGCAAAAGATAGTGGTATTAGAACTAATCATATCTCAAAAGTCTTAAGCGAGCTTAAAAGCAAAGATATTGTTGAATGTATCAACGAAGAAGCTCGAAAAGGAAGGCTTTATAGATTAACTGATACAGGCAAAGAGGTGTTAGATACTATAAATGAAAATGAAGAATAATTTAAAATTTATTCTTATATTCAACTTCATTTCTAACCTCTTCATTAGTGTATAAAACATCAAAATGCGAAATCAATAAACTCAACAAATACTCATTTTTTTCAGATATTGATAACAGGCCTTCAAATGAATAATACTCTAACTTGCTTGGCGTCTTTAAATCTTTTTTATATTGTATCTTTATTGAATTCCTTAAATCTTCATCAATATATTTTTCTAGAAAATGAATAATATCCACCGCATAAGAATTAGCTATTAATTTTAATAAATCAACCTCATCAGAATTTAAAGACAAATTATTTACACAATACTTAAAAGATCCGAAATTTTGGAACTCATGAGGAATAAACCTATTTTCAACTGTATGAGCATAATACTCATTTAAAACTTCTATTTCTGGACTTGTCAGGAAAAAATCAACAAAATCTTTAATTGCTGATGATGATTTAACATTTAATATATTACACAACATACGATTTACCAAATCAAATAATAAGTAATGAGCTAATTCATGAATAATTGTGGCAATTTGAATTGAATCATCAAGACGATCATCATATAAAATAATATCCTGACTTGTTTCACCCAATGCAAAACCACTGGATTTAGGAATACAATGTGTGAAAGCATTAGCCATTTCTAGTACTTTTTCTTTAGGCGTACTACCAGCAATAACTAAAAAATCAAGTTTGCTAAATATATCTATAAGGAGATTAACATATTCTTCATCACTAAGATTAGAATTTATAATTAAATCACGATTATCTTCACTAAATAACATGTCAAAACTATCAATTACAATTGGTGTGATTTGTTTATGGCATTTAATACAAGTACTATTCGAATCAGGGTTTGTCATGCCACAAAATGGACAAATATTCTCAAGAACAATAAGACAACCACAATGAGTGCAATAATTATTCTCTTCTAAATTTAAAGTTCCACAAATAACACAATTTTTCATGATAAACTACCTTAAAAAATTTTTCACTGAACGAAAAGTATTTGAAAAAAATTTCTTGTTCTTAACAATTCTTTTTATATTTTTACCGCAATTAGAACAGAATTCAGCATTAAAATCTAATATTTTCCCACAACTACAAATTATTTTTGTTTTAATTAATTTATCTGGATTTAATGGACTATCACAAGATTTACAAAATTTTGAATCAAATGAATTTCTGGTACCGCAAGAGCAAATTATTTCACTAAATTCTTCATTTAAACTTTTTCCACATTCAATACAAAAATCTGAATTTAATTCATTTAAAAGTGAGCATGTGCATAATATTTTAAAATCATTGATGTTTTCATAATAATCTAATGGGAGACCACAATTTCTACAAAATTGGCTTTCAATATCATTTTCTTCACCACAAAAACAAAAAATAGGATTTTCAAATTCTAAATCAAAATTATTATAATGAACTGATTTTTCTAAATCCCCTTTTAAGCTAGCTCCACACATTTCACAAAATTCACTATCCATATCATTAATAGCACCACATTTACAGGTAATTGTAATTTCTTTAGAAATACTATTAATGTCAAATTTTGGTTTTTTTGAAATGAATCTTGAAAAACCTTTTTTTATACGTCTAACACCACAATTATAGCAAAATTCATTATCAATTTTATTTATATATCCGCAAGAACACACATCATATTCAAAATCATTGGCTTTAGTATTGATATATGGTGAAAAATCAATTTTAAGATTGCTAAAAAAGCCTATATCGGAAATTGGTATTGTAAAAATATAATCCTCATTAAATTCATGACAAACTATATTAATGCCACAATTACTGCATTGTACATCCTTTAATGTTAAACGTTTACCGCAATTAGGACAATAATTCCAAAAAACCATATTTATCAAATCATGATTTAGATAATGATTTTATTTGAAGAACAACTTCATACAATACTTTCTCGCCCAATCCCTCAATATATTTAATAGAACCTGCACATTCATGTCCTCCACCATCAATACCCGCCGAAGGAATACATTGTGATAAATTAGCTACAATCTCATTAACATTGAAACCAAACTCCGCATTAACTGCATCAGTAGCTCTAAATACTCCAAAATCAGGGCCATGACCTAAGGTTACTATAGGTTTATCATCCCCTAATTCTTTTACAATTTTATCATGAACAAAACCACAAGTTTTACCCGGAGCAGGGAATGTAAACTTATGTGCATATTTTTCAACATCCATCATATTAAAATAAATTCCATTTTCAAATTGAGTTTGTTTAATATTTGGAAGAGCTGCTTTAAGTTGATTATCAATTCTCTTTTCATACTCTTTATATAATGCATTAATCATTTTTTCATGTTTATCAATATTATCAACAGCCAAAATTGTATCCATTATTCCTCTACCATTCATAAATCTTAAAAAGTATGATTCGAAATCAATACATTCTGCAATTTTAGCAAGATGATTTTTATCAAAACCCTTTTGTTTAGCTAATTCTAAATATTGATAAACTTCACCACACTCAGCACGATCTCCTAAAGCCGCAACTGCAGGTAAATGCTTAATTAATTGTTTAACATTAGGATTAATAATATGTGCTACTTCAGTTGCTAATGCACCGGCTGTTAATTGTGAATCTCCACCAACAAGATATGGATTTACATGAGTATCAACATATTCATCAACTGCAACAGTGGCTGCATAAATTTCTCCATCCCTCTCATCAACAGTTAATAAATCTCCTGGGAAATGATGGTCAATTACAACCACTTCGATATCATAAATTTTAGCCTGCATTAATGCAACAATATCTTCTTCAGTTGAACCATTATCTAACAATACAATTAATGGCAATTTTTGACCATGTCTTTCTTGGTCTTCAAGTGCATAAGATAAATCTTTAACAACATCTTCTAATTCATAAAATGGAGCTTTAGAAGGGGATCTTTTGAAATAATAATATTCTGCATCATTACTTGGATTAATTTCTTTAATTAATGGAATCAAAGCTTTTTCCATAGCAATTCCAGCACAAATACCGTCAGCATCATTGTGATGTCTAAGTAAAATAGTCCTACCATCAAGAATAGCTCTTCTAATTTTACGTGCTGCTTCCCTCATTTTCGGCTTAAGTCTATTTAAAACATCACTTTTAACTAAAAAGTCAACATTTTCAGGTTCTGCTCTTTCATTTAATGCTATTTCAATTAAATTATCTAATTGTTCTTTTTTAGAACCTTCTAATTTAATTAAAGACTGTGATTCAATTTGTGTTTTACCACCATGTTGATTAACTTCTCCTAAAATTTCAACAGAATCATCAATATCAACATCAGGATAAGCCCTAACACCTGCTTCATCAAAAGCAGCCACTTCACTAACACCGCTTTCATCTGCAATAGTAAAAATTGTTGGACCTGATGTTTGCTGAATTTGTAGAACTTTACCATCAATACGAACCATTTTACCCATTTTACTATCCAAATTACTAATAAGTGTGCGTGCAATGGATTTAGTTAATTTTTTAAGTTTATAAGTTCCTACATATGCTGGTGCAAAATCAATTTTTCCTTCTCTTGATTTAATAGATGTTATAAATACAATAATTTCTTCACCAACATGATAATCAGAGACATTCCCTCTCATAAGTCCCCAAACATTGTTGTTTAAAGTAATAAAAGCACCATAATTTTCAATTCTAGTGATTTTACCTTTGTATAATTTATCACGATCCATATCTCTCATTTCACATAATGGATCCAATACATAAACATCACGGACCTCTTTTTCACGAGCAATACGGTCTTTTTCTAACTTTTCAAGTTTCATCCTATCCTCTTTTCTTCTACTAGCACATTCAGGACAAATATCTTGACTTTCATCAATATGTTTTCCACAATCCCTACATACATTAATTTGACCAGTACCACCACAATAAGGGCAATTTTCATAAACTTCTACTTGGCCTTTTCCATTACAAGCCTCACATGGAATATCTTGTTGTGAACCTAAATCAAATTTAGCTCTAGCTTTATTATTTATTCCTTTAAAATGATTTCCAACATCAAAGGAATCATCTTCATAACCAGTACCGCCACAGCTAGAACATTCTTTATAATCAACAACTACTAATCCAGAACCTCTACATTTTGGACAATTTTTTTTCAATTTAAAAACCTCATTTGAATAAACTAGGATTATCTTTAACAATACTGATTCTTACATTTTGAAATTCAATGGCCTCATACATAAAATCATTAGCTTGAGACGCATAATAACTACCTGTGCTATTTTGATTATTTTCCAAATAATCAATAGCTGTTAATAAATAATTAGTAGCATTACGTTTTAATTCAACTTCATTTAAAGCAGCATCAATATATTTTTTATAAACATCATTTGTATCTGACGTATAATTGTTCCTTATAGACAATAATTGACTAAACGAGTTATTAAAACAATCACTTGCAGACATTGCACTGTTCCTAGCTCCATTAAAATCCCTATCATTTAATAAATCAACAGCTTCATTATATGAATTATCACCCCTTACAATATTTGAACTGATTTCGGGCATTGTTCTATTAATACTGTTTTCTGAAGTATATAAATAGATTACAGAAGCTGAAAAAATGATTAAAACAACGATAAAAATTATTACTTTATTATAGTTTGACACAATAATAATTTTTATAAAAAGACATTATTAAAATTTTGTATAAAAGAAAAAAAGAAAAAATTTAAGAAAAATTCTTAAATTTATTCACTGGACCAAAGTCCATGTAAATTACAATATTGAATTGCTACAACATCATTTGCAGCAATTTTATCAGCACCAACAAGGAAACTTGCTTCAGGTACTTCACCAGGGCTTAAAGTTTTAGTGTATGATTCATTGCCAACAATCACTTGAATAAATTGAATATAATGTGCATCTTCCATAGGATGTTGTACTTCACCAACTTTAACATTGACAGTATCACCATCAATTTCAACTACTGGTTTGTGTTTAGGAGCTTTATCACCCTCTAATTGAGCATCTAACAATTCCATGTGAGCATCACAAGGATCGCTTTCTCCATCAACAACAACTTCCACTATACTTCCACAATCGTCACATTTAATGATTTTTGCCATATAATAGTCTCCTTAATAATATATTATTTAATAATATATTTTAATAGTATTTAATTTTGTTGATGTGTTTGATGATAATTTTCAATTGCTGCTTTAAGGCCATCAGCCGCTAAATTTGAACAATGCATTTTAACAGGAGGAAGTCCATCTAATTCACTTGCCACATCATTACGAGATATTTCTAAAGCTTCATCTAAGGTTTTTCCAACAGCTATTTCAGTAATCATACTGCTTGTTGCAATAGCTGCACCACAACCGAAAGTTTGAAATGAAATATCTGTAATAACATCATCATCAACTTTAATATAGATTGTCATTAAATCTCCACAAGTTGGGTTTCCAACAGTCCCAACACCATCTGGATTTTCCATTTTTTTACAATTTCTAGGATTTGTAAAATGATCCATTACTTTTTCACTATAATTCATAATAATCCCCCATTTATTTTCTTTTCATTATCTCATCGTAATCCGTATCTTGATTCCAAAGAGGAGACATTTCTCTTAATGTTTCAACAGATTCACTAATTACATTAACAAAATCATCAATGTCAAAATTATCGCTATCCGGAGCTAATGAAATCCTTAAAGAACCATGGACATCAACAGGATCAAGTCCTAATGCAGTTAAAACTGGAGATGCTTCTAAAGTTTTTGATGAACAAGCAGAACCAGTTGATGCTTGATAACCTTTTGCATCTAACATTAATATTAGTGATTCTCCTTCAATAGCTTTAAATCTAAAGTTAATAACATTTGGTAGTCTATGAGTCTCATCACCATTTAAGTAAGATTCAGGAATCTTATCTAATACTTTTTCAATAATTTCATCCCTTATCTTAGATAATTTCTCTTCATGCTCTGATAAATTACTACATGCAAGTTCAGCTGCTTTTCCAAAACCGACAATACCTGCAACATTTTCAGTCCCGGATCTTATTCCTCTTTCTTGGCCACCACCATGAATAATAGGTACTAGTCTTAAACCTTTTTTAATATAAATTGCTCCAACACCTTTTGGTCCGTTTATTTTATGAGAAGATAATGAGAGTAAATCAATATTCTGTTTTTCAACATCTATTTCAACTTTACCAAAAGTTTGAACAGCATCTGTATGGAATACAATATTATTCTCATGAGCAATTTTTCCAATTTCTTCGATTGGTTGAAGAGTACCAATTTCATTATTACCATGCATAATAGTTATTAAAATTGTTTCGGGAGTTATAGCATTTTTTAAATCTTCAATTTTAATTATACCATTTTCATATACTGGCAAATATGTTACTTTAAAATCTAAAGTTTCAAGGAAATATAAAGATTGTTTTACAGCAGGATGTTCAATTTCGGAAGTGATAATATGTTTTCCCCTATTTTGCAACTTAAAGGCTATACCTTTAATAGCCAGATTATCAGACTCTGTTCCACCGCTTGTGAATATAATTTCATCACTTTTTGCATTAATTGAATTAGCTATTTGTTGTCTAGCATTATCTAAAGCTTTTTTAGATTCACGACCAATTGAATATAAAGTAGATGGATTTCCAAACTCATCTTTAAGATAAGGTAACATTTCATCTAAAACTTCTTTATTGATTTTTGTAGTTGCTGAATTATCTAAATACATCCTTAATCTCCAGTTTATTAATTAATTTAAATTTTATCTAACGCTTGTGCTAAATCATCTATTAAATCATCCACATCTTCTAAACCAATGGATAATCTAATGAAATCTGGTGTAACACCGGTTGCTTCTTGTTCTTCCCGTGTTAATTGTTGATGGGTTGTACTTGCAGGATGAATAGCTAAACTTTTTGCATCACCAATGTTTGCAAGGATTGAGAATAATTTTAAGTTTTCAATTACTTTTCTTCCTGCTTCTTCACCGCCTTTTACCCCGAATCCTAAAATACCTGCAAAATTATCATTTAGATATTTTTTATTTGTTTCATAAGTTGGATGGGATTCTAAACCAGGGTAATTAACCCAATTAACTTTAGGGTGGGATTCTAAGAATTTTGCTACCTTAAGTGCATTTTCAGAATGTCTTTTTACACGCACATCTAAACTTTCAAGACCTTGTAAGAATATGAAACTGTGTACCGGTGCTTGAGTTGCTCCAATATCACGTAATAATCTGGCTCTTGCTCTTACAGTGAATGCGATATTTCCAAGACCTTCAACATCACCAAATGCATCCCAGAATACTAATCCATGATAACTTGGATCAGGATTTGAAAATTGTGGGAATTTGCCATTACCCCAATTAAATTTACCTGAATCCACAATGTATCCGCCAACTGCAGTACCATGTCCCCCAACATATTTTGTTGCAGATGCTGCAATTACGTCTGCACCATGTTCTAAAGGTCTTACTAAACCTACACCAATAGTATTATCCACAATTAATGGGATATCATGACTATGTGCAATTTCTGCTAATTTTTCAAAATCAGGTACATCCAATTTTGGATTACCTATAGATTCGCAGTATATTGCTTTTGTTTTATCATCAATTGCATCCTCAAATGCTTGTAAGTCTTGTGAATTTACAAATTTAACTTCTCTTGCTAAATCTTTAAGTGTGTAATCAAATAATTGATATGTTCCACCATAAAGATTATCTGCGGATACAATATTATCACCCGGCTCGGTAACATTTAATATTGCATAGGTAATTGCTGCAAGACCGCTTGCAGTTGAAAGACCGGAATTTCCTCCTTCAATTGCAGCTATTCTCGCCTCAAATACATCACTTGTTGGGTTTGTAAGTCTTGA
The DNA here is from genome assembly GCA_902783085.1 of uncultured Methanobrevibacter sp. Classification (GTDB taxonomy): domain Archaea; phylum Methanobacteriota; class Methanobacteria; order Methanobacteriales; family Methanobacteriaceae; genus Methanocatella. Next base: position 495 of record CACZPT010000123.1, on the reverse strand, counting down.
ATAAATTTGACCAAATTCCTGAAGTGCAAATCTTCTTGCTGCTTCATCAGAATCCTTAAATACATATGAAGTTGTTTGATAAATTGGAACAGCTTGAGCCCCTGTAGATGGGTCTGGAATTTGTCCTGCACGTACACCTAATGTTGCTAATCCGTAATTTTTTTCACTCATTTAATCATCACCTATAAATTTGAATTTATAATTTTTTTATTTCGAAAAACATTAAAAATCGACCATATAATCATGTATGATACTTATTAAAACAATTCAAGATTTTTTTGGGAAAATATATGGGTCTTAATAAAATATATCATATGTTATATAGTACAATATAACAATTGTTATTGTTAGTATATAAATGTTTTGATTAACCTAAAAATATCGAAAATGAACTAAATGAATATGAACATTATAGTATTTTACTTTAAGTTTCATGCAAAAAATTTATTCAACCAAGTTTTATAATATGTTTCAGAATAAACTCTAGTCATAAAT
>CACZPT010000122.1 GCA_902783085.1 uncultured Methanobrevibacter sp. | reverse complement strand
GAAAGAGATATTGGAGTAATTTTATTCCCATTCGATACTGATTATAAAACTGTTTTAGATTACTCTCCAAGTGGATTAATGATTACTTCCGGACCTGGAAATCCGGATAGAGTTACACAAACTATTGAGACAATGAAAAAGTTATCTAATAGATTACCTATTTTTGGAATTTGTATGGGTCAGCAATTAATAGCCAAATCTTTTGGAGCAAGATCTTATAAAATGAAATTTGGTCATAGGGGTGAGAATCAACCTGTTAAGGATTTAAATAGTGGAAAAGTGTTTATTACTTCACAAAATCATGGTTTTACTATTGATAAAGAATCATTAAAAGAAACTGATTTGGTATTGACCCAAATTAATTTAAATGATGGAACTCCTGAAGGTATTTCACATAAAGAATTACCGCTACATTGTATACAGTACCATCCGGAAGCAGGGCCCGGTCCAAATGATACAAGAAGTATTTTTGATGAGTTTAATCAAATGATGGATGATTATTAATAAAATTTACCAATTATAAAAAAAGATTTAATGAGGATTTTACATGCCAGTTGATAAGGATATTAAAAAAGTGTTAATTATTGGTTCTGGACCTATCCAAATTGGACAAGCAGCGGAGTTCGATTATTCTGGTTCACAAGCTTGTAAATCATTAAGGGAAGAGGGTATTGAAACAGTACTTGTTAACAGTAATCCTGCTACAATTCAAACAGATTTAGGAATGGCAGATACAGTTTATACAGAACCATTAACGCCAGAAGTTGTTGCTAAAATTATTGAAAAAGAAAATGTTGATTCAATATTACCTACAATGGGTGGACAAACAGGGTTAAATATTGCTACAGGACTTGGAGATTTAGGTTTACTAGAAGGAATTAAAGTTTTAGGCTCTGATGTTCAAACAATTAAAGATGTTGAAGACCGTGATTTATTTGCTAATCTTATGGAAGAGATTGGTGAAGAAATTCCTAAATGTCAGGCTGTTGAAAGTGTGGATGAAGCACTTGAAGCAGTAGAGGATATTGGTTATCCGGTTATTGTAAGACCAGCTTTCACATTAGGTGGAACTGGTGGAGGAATTGCACATAATCGGGAAGAACTAATTGAAATTGCAAATCATGGATTGGATATGAGTTTCATTAACCAAGTTCTTATTGACGAATCTGTTCTTGGATGGAAAGAAATAGAGTTTGAAGTAATGAGGGATAAAGAAGACACATGTATTATTGTATGTACAATGGAAAATATTGACCCTATGGGAATTCACACAGGTGACAGTGTTGTAGTTGCTCCTATTCAGAATTTATGTGATGAAACAATCCAGAAAATGCGTGATGCATCAATTAAAATTATTAGGGTTTTAGGTATTCGTGGTGGATGTAATATTCAATTCGCACTTAATCCGGAAAATGATGAATATAAAGTCATTGAAGTAAATCCTCGTGTATCAAGAAGTAGTGCACTTGCATCTAAAGCAACTGGTTATCCTATTGCAAAAATCTCATCTAAAGTAGCACTTGGAATGACTCTTGATGAGATTAAAAATGATATTACAAAAGAAACTCCAGCATCTTTTGAACCAGCTATTGATTATATTGTTGTTAAAATCCCAAGATGGCCATTCGATAAATTTAAAGGAATTGGTCGTGAAGTTGGAGTTCAGATGAAAGCAACAGGTGAAGTTATGGCTATTGGAAGAACCTTTGAAGAAGCATTCCAAAAAGCTTTAAGATCACTTGATATGGGTCATGATGGATTTGAATATGTTGAATATACAAAAGAGGATTTAGCTAATCCAACTGACATGATTTATTTCCAAATTTATTCAGCTATTAAAGATGGAATGGATTTAGATGAATTACAAAAATTAACTAAAATTGATAAATTCTTCTTATATAAAATTAGAAACATCGTAAACTTTGAAAACGATGTAAGTGCGGATAAATTAGATGATGAAGCATATTTAAGAAAAGCAAAACAGTTAGGTTGTTCAAACAAAAGATTAGCTGATTTGTCTGGTCAAACTGAAGAATATATTAGAAACTTACTTTCAAGATATAATATCAACCAATCATATAAAATGGTAGATACCTGCGCTGCTGAATTTGAAGCTAAAACTCCTTATTATTACAGTAGTTATGATACAGGCAATGAACTTAATTCAACTACTAAGAAAAAAGTTGTTATTTTAGGTGCAGGACCAATTAGGATTGGTCAAGGTATTGAATTCGATTATTGTTGTGTACATTCATCACTAGCTTTAAAAGAAGACGGTGTTGAAACTATTTTAATAAATAACAATCCAGAAACCGTAAGTACAGATTATGATATTTCAGATAAACTATTTTTCGAACCAATCACTTTTGAAGATGTAATGGGTGTAATTGAACAAGAAAAACCTGATGGTGTTATTGTACAATTTGGTGGTCAAACATCTATTAATTTAGCAGTTCCACTAGCAAATGCAGGTGTTAAAATCTT
>CACZPT010000121.1 GCA_902783085.1 uncultured Methanobrevibacter sp. | reverse complement strand
TTGGGGAAGAGTCTGTAGAAGAAGTTTCTGAAGATGTTCCTGTTGGGGAAGAGTCTGTAGAAGAAGTTTCTGAAGATGTTCCTGTTGAGGAAGAAGCTCCTAAAAAAGATTCTAAAGATGATGAACTTGATTCTAAAATTGCAAATATTAAAAAACAATTGGAAGAAAAAGAATCAAAACTCAAAAATCAATCTAAAGAACTTAATTATTTGACTAATACTATCATTCCTGATCTTAAAAAGGAAAATTCAGAGTTAAAATCTCTTAAAAATGAATTATCTAGTGCTTTAGAAAAAACTTCAAGAAAATATTATGACCAACTTGATATTAATGAAGCATTAAGTAATCGTATCGGTGAGTTGGGTGCAGATAGTGCAGTTAATAAAGCAAGAACTGATAGGATTGAAGCTGAATTAGATTCTATTAAAGATAAATATGAATCTAAGATTAAGGAATATAAAAATGAAATCGATGATTTAAAAGCTAATGGTTCAAAAGATTTAGAAAAAGATAATAAAAATCTAAAAAATAATTTGGATGATGTTTCTAAACAGCTGGATGAATCTAAAAAAGAAAACAATTCTTTAAAAGTTGAAGTTGATGATTTAAGAAAAAAACTTATTGAAATGGGCGACTACAAGGAAGAAGTCGACAACAATGCTAAAAAATCAATTGACAAATTGAAAAGCGAAATTGTAACTCTTAAATCCGAGTTAAAAATAAAACAAAGTAATTATGATAAATTATCCAGTGAGTCTCGAAAAACTATTAGTGATTTGAAATCTCAAGTTGATAAACTCAAGAAAACTCTTGAAAAACAATCAAACAGAGGATTATTTGATAGAATTTCAAATAAATCTGTTGATTTGGATGATTAATTAAATCATCTATTTTTTTTACTTTTTTTATGAAAAATGACTATTTTTTTATGAATTTAGCTATTAAGGAAGCTCAAAAGTCTTTAATTGAAGGTGGCATTCCAATTGGTGCAGTTTTAGTTAAAGATGGGGAAGTTATTTCTTGCGGTCATAATAGATTAATTCAAAATGATTCTGCAATTTTACATGCTGAAATGGATGCTGTTGAAAATGCGGGTCGACTTAATTTTGAGGATTATTCAAAATGTATATTGTATACAACACTTTCGCCATGCCCTATGTGTTCGGGGGCGGTAATATTATATAATATTCCGAAGGTTGTTATTGGTGAAAACACTACATTAATGGGTGCGGAGGATTTCTTAATTGAAAATGGTGTTGATGTAGTGGTGTTGCATGAAGAAAAGTGTAAAAATTTGTTTAAAAAATATGTGTTGGAAAATCCTACTGCTTGGAGAGATGAACTTGCCAAGGTAGGAAATTCAACAGAATGTAGGAAAATTTAAGCTTCCTGTCTTAACCTTTTAACAACAAAATCTTTATCTAAGGATAGTAAAAATGAAGCTGCTCTAGGGCCTTGTTTTTGACCAAGAATCATTTTATAAATTGCTTGGAAACCTTTTTGAGGTTTTAAACCTTGTGCTTCTAAGATTTCATACATTGCATCGTGTAATTCTGAAGCATCTGAAAACTCATTATTTTCCATTAAATCAGCTAAATCACTTAAAAATTGTGTTTGTTCGTCAGTTAATGGTAATTTAGGGACATTTTTTTCTTGCACTTGGAATTTAACAAATTTGGGTGCATATGTATCTAACCAATAAATTACATTATCTAAACGTTCTCTATATTGTGATAATTCAGTTTCGTTTAAATCATTAAATTCTTTGTTTTCAAAGCTTTTAGTTAATTGTGAGTTTTTCTTTAAAATTGCAAAGATTTTTTCTAAGTCATCTCCTGCAATTTGATAAGCATTAACTAAGAATCTGTAAGGTGGTCTGAATGGAAGTGGTTCTCCCTCATTGATTTGGGCGATTTCATATATTTCTTTGAACTTTTTGCTTTCTTTTTCAGATGGACCTTCTTCTTCTCCATAAAATACTTTTTCAACTTTATCAAATTGATCTATGAAGTCTAGGAAAGGCATTTTTGGTGAGAAGTCTTTTGCTTTCATTGGTTTTGATCTAAATAAGTAATAGTTGAGACTTTCTGCAGGTCCGATTTTTAACCATTCATCTGGTGCAAAGAATACTCCGTGAGATTTACTCATTGCTTCACCATCAAGGGTTATCCATTCGTATGGGACTGGATATGGTGCGGGATAGTTAAAGATTTTTTCAGAAATAATACTGCTTACATCATAAGATCCGCCACTAGCGGCATGGTCTTTTCCAAATGGTTCGCAGGTAGTTTTAAATATTTTCCATCTTGCTGCCCATTCTACTCTCCATGTAAGCTTACCATTTCCAGATTTGATGTCCATTTCGCCTTCGTGGCCACATTCACATCGGTATTTTATGATATCTCCATCAAAATCATATGCATATGTGGTGTTTACTCTTCCACATTCATCACAAATCGGATTATAAGGTAACCAGTCATCGGCTAAAGGTTCTCTTCGGTATTCATTAAAGATTGCTTTAATTTCTTCGACATTTTCTAGTGAAGTTCTTATATAATCGTTATATTCTCCATTTTTATACATTTCAAATCCGGATTTAATTTCCATTTCTATCCCATAATCTTCCATAACATTTAATAATGGTTTTTCAAAGTGTTCTACAAAATTAGCGCAACAACCATCGGGACATGGAATCGTTGAGTATGGCATACCTAAATATTTTTCATAGTCTTGGGGGAGTGGATATGGAACTTTTCTAAGGGGGTCATTATCATCTGCAATCCATATTGTTTTTGCTTCTTTTCCATGTTCTCTTAATTTTTTTCCAATCGCATTAGCTATAAATATATCGCAGGAGTTTCCAATATGTATTGAACCGGATATTGAAGTTCCGCTTGCAATGATATGTTCTTCTACATCCATTTTACTTAATTTATTAGCTATGTTTTCAATCCAATGTGTCATCTAATTCACCGTTATTTAATAAAAAAATTATCATAAAAATTAGTTATAATTAAGTTTTGTAATTATTAATATAAAAAGATTCAATTATTTTAGGTATTGTGGTGTTTTAAAAAAAATAAAATTAAACAGATAAAAATATCTATTTAATAATATCTGAATCTGATTGGTCTAACCATTCGTTTACAATTTTTACTGCACAGAAGTTACCGCACATTGTACATGCATCTTCGTCTTCAGGTGGTCTTTGGTCTCTTTTTGCACGTGCCACATCCGGAAACATTGCACATTCATATTGAGCTTCCCAATTAAGTTTTTTTCTTGCTTCAGCCATTGCTAAGTCTTGTGATCCGTCAATTTGTCCACTAGCTAAATCTCCGGCGTAAGCTCCGATTTTTGTTGCAATTACTCCTTCTTTTACGTCTTCCGGTGAAGGAAGAGCTAAGTGTTCTGCAGGAGTTACATAACAAATAAAGTCTGCTCCAGCTTTTGCAGAAGATGCTGCCCCTATTGCAGATACAATGTGGTCATAACCTGGTGCTACATCACACACAATTGGTCCAAGCATATAAAATGGTGCATTTGAACACATTTTCTTTTGAATCATAACATTTGTTGGAATTTCGTTAATTGGAATGTGTCCTGGTCCTTCAATCATACATTGGACTCCAGCTTCACGGGATCTATCGATTAATTCTCCTAAAATGATCAATTCTTGTATTTGGGCCCTGTCTGTTGAATCAGCAATAGATCCTGCTCTCATACCATTTGCAAGTGAAAGCACAACATCATGTTCTTTAGCTATTTCTAATACATAATCGAAGTTTTCATATAATGGATTTTCTTTTTCGTTTTCTACAATCCATCCGGACATGAATGATCCGCCTCTTGAAACAAGTCCTGTGACACGACCTTGTCTTTTAAGTCTTGTTAGTGTTTCAATGTTAATACTGCTGTGAACTGCCATAAAGTCAATACCATCTTTTGCTTGTTTTTCAATAGTATTGAATAGTTTATCTTCATCCATGTAAATTACAGATCCTTCGTCTCGTATAGTTTCGATAGCTGCTTGATAAACTGGTACGGATCCTACTGGTAAAGGAGACATGTCAAGAACTCTTCTTCTAATTACATCTAAGTCTCCACCTATACTTAATTCCATTAAACAATCTGCGCCGTGGTCGATTGCTATTTGTGCTTTTTGGACTTCTTCATCGAAGTTTACAATGTCGGTGGAGGTTCCAACAGTTGCATTTACTTTTGTTCTAAGTCCAGCACCAATTCCTGATGCTTCAATATCTCTATTAACGTTATTTGGTATTACAATAGTTCCTTCAGCTGCTGATTTTAAAATAAAGTCTTGTGAAACATTTTCTATTTCTGCCACATGTTTCATTTCATCAGTTAAAATGCCTTTTTTTGCATCACTTATTTGTGTCATTAGTATCACTCAATTACAATTTACTTATCTCAATAAAATTTGATTAAAATTTCATTCCTATTTGATATTAAAAATTATGTATTAATAATATTTAAATTAATTGATTCAAATTCTATTAAATTTGATATATTTAAAATAGCGTGGATTGTTTTGAAGTTTCTTTTATAGGAAATTCATTAAGGTAAGTGAAAATTTCATCAGGTTTATTCATAATGCCTGCTTTTGAAGTTCTTTTATTAAATATATCCATTAGTTTTTTATTATAAGGGCTCAAAATACCGTAATTATTTTTATAATGCTTAATATATTTATTTTTTAAATTTGGAAAGTATTTATCTAGATTTTCATAAAAATATTCTCTATTGCCTTCTCTTAAAGTCATACCCATTTCAAAACAAAGCACTCCCTTAACATCACATTCAATACAATATTCAATAAGTCTTTCAATATTTTCCTCATCATCATTAATAAACGGCAATATTGGACATAACCAAACAATTGTTGGAATATTTTCTTCATTCAGTATTTTTAAAACTTCCACACGTCTTTTTGTTGTACACACATTAGGTTCTAAAATTTTACACAACTCTTCGTTGGCTGTTGTTAAAGTCATTTGTATAACAGCTTTAGATTTCCCATTAATCTTTTTAAGTAAATTCATATCTCTTAAAACTAAATCAGATTTTGTAATACATGTAAAGCCATGACCATACTTATAAATTAGTTTTAAAGCACTTTGTGTATATTTTAATCTTTTTTCGATTGGCATATATGGATCAGACATTGACCCGGTTCCAATCATAACTTTTTCTTTTTTATTTTTAAGCGCTTTTTTTAATAAATCCAGTCCATTTTCTTTAACGGCTATATCTTCGAAGGGATGGCTAATATCATATATTGTACTTCTTGAATCACAGTATATGCATCCATGGGTACAACCTCTATAAAGATTTATTCCATTTTTTGGTGATAATATGGTTTTTACAGTGGTGTAGTGCATTTTATCAAAAAAAATAAGTTAAATGAGTTAATAAAACTCATTCATTCTTTCATAAGCATCATCAAAAGTAGGCATATTGGTCTGACAGCCCTGATGTTCAATAATAAATGATGATACTGATGATGCAAATTTGGCAGATGCTTCTAAAGATTCACCATTTAAGAATCTTGATAAAAATCCTGCACGATATGAATCTCCAGCCCCTGTCGGATCAACAACATCGACGTTAATGGCTTTTATTCTAATTTTTTCCTCGTTAGAGTATATTTCACTACCATTAGCACCACATGTTTTAACAATTATCTTTGGACCTAACTCTCTAAGACCAGTTAAGTCTGTTTCTAGAGATTCTAATATTCTTTCAATTTCATGATGATTTCCAAAAAGTATAGTTGTATTTTCAATAACATCTTTTAATTTTTTGGTATCATACATTCCCAAATCCTGACCGGGATCAAATGAAACAAGTTTTTCTTCATTTTTTGCTTCAACAGCACATTTCCAGTTAAATTCAGGATCACCTGTAGCTAAATGAATAGCTTCAGTATTTTTAATAGCTATTGATGGAGCTTTACTATCGCTAAATTCTCTAGCTGCTCCCCAATAGAAATAACTAATCTGATCTGAATTATCATCGGTTAATACAAATGCTGTTGGAGTTTTTTCTCCAGGAACTATAATTAATGATTCTGTATTGATATCTAAGTTTTCCATATGCTCATAATATTCAGTCTTTTTAAAATCACCACCAACTGCTGAAACTAATGAAGTTTTTAATCCAAGTTTAGCTCCAACACAAGCAACATTGGCTGCAGCTCCACCATTAAATGTCTTCATATCTGTTATTGGTGCTGAAAAGTTTGCTTTTGGAAAATTAGGTACTCTAATTATATAATCATGAGCAGAATGACCAATTGCAAGTAAATCTCTTTTTTCTACCATAATCATCGCCTTTTTGTTTATACTCTTATATTGTATTTCATCATTATTTAATGATTTTGCAAAATCTAAAATCATGTGATTGATTAGATTTCACAACAATAAATGATTTTTGAGTTTGTCTACTTTTAAAAATAGGGGATTATTAGTTTAGGAGCTATAAATTACATGTTTGTGGAATTACAGAGCTCGCCCTTTTCAATCCATAAGATTTTGATGTTTTTGCAAACATCTGATTATTTATTTTATATTTTATTATTATATTGTATTTTGGATAGAGCGCATGATAACTATTAATCAATTGGAATAAAACCTTGTTTTTCAATATCTTTTTGAGCATTATTCAATAAATATCTGATAAAATCATCTGTTTTATCATCATTTTCATTTACTTTAACTAAACTAATCACATGACGTGTATCAAACTTTAAAATTTTATTTCCATTAAAATAACTAGCATTCAAAAAACTATATAAATCTTTAGAATTTTTAACAACCTTAAAAGCATCAAATTGCGAATTGACACTATGAACTATATTATAATCTAAATCATAATGTTCTAGACTATTCCATGCAAGTCTTTGTGCTGAGCCATCAACTTTTACAAAATTAAGATTATCCAAATCAGCAATACTTTTAATTTCTTTTGAATCCGGACTTGAAATTAAAACTAAATAATCATAAGCAATTGGTGTAAAATTCAAATCCCTTTCATATGCAATTAATGGATCATCAAGAGTTAATAAATCAACAACACCTCTTTTAGCTAGTTTAAAAGCATCCGAATCATTACTACTATAGACATTGATATCATAAGGAACATTAATACTTTCTAATAATCCTGAACTAATATGTCCACCAGCTATATTAATATTATCCTGTTCATCGATTTGTATTAAGTATTTACGATATTCCTCAAGAAGTTTCATGCCGTCATCGCTTAGTTTACTACCGTTACCTACTTTTTCAGTTAATTTTAAATTCAACCGCTCTTCAGCTCGAATTATTCTTCTATTAAAAACAGTATGGGATATATTCAACTCTTTAGCGGATTTTCTCTGTGATTTAGTTCTATTTAACGCATCTAAACTTTGATAGAGTTTATAATCGTAAATATCCCCATTAATTTCTAAACTAATCAGACCTTTACTTTCAAGATTCATAATTAATTATATATTAAAGTTTTTATCATAATTAATAGTAATGGTTTTAGGATTGATAAAATGGAATTAATGAAAAACTCTATTCGAGCAATTTTGGACAATATTACAGCTGCTGTGGAATTTTTAGATGAAGATTCAATTGAAAAATTTGAAGATATTATAATAAACTCTAAAAATGTCTTTGTTACTGGAGCTGGAAGATCAGGACTTGCTGCAAAAGCATTTGCGATGAGATTAATGCATTTGGGATTAAGTGTTTATGTCGTCGGCGAAACTATTTCCCCAGCTATTTATGAAAATGATTGTATAATAGCTATTTCAGGATCAGGTGAAACAAATACTATCGTATCTGCAGTTAAAATCGCTAAGAATAGAGGATCTAAAGTATTAGTTGTAACTTCTTATCCAGAATCAACTTTAGGACAACTTGCAGATAGCTGCGTTATTGTTAAAGGTAGAACAAAAAAAGAAGTTGATGACGAAAATTATATGAAACGTCAAATTCATGGTAATTATACTTCACTAACACCACTCGGAACAGCTTTTGAATTAACAACACTTGTATTTTTAGATGCAATTGTATCTGAATTAATGGAAAAAATGCATCAAACTGAAAGTGATTTAAAAGCAAGACATACAGTATTGGAGTAATCAATCAAAAATTACTCTATTTTGATTATTATAAATATTACACCTTTCACCTCTTAAAAATCCAACTAATGTTATATTTCCTTTTTTAGCTATTTTATATCCGGAGTATGCCGGTGCAGCATTTGATGCAAGTATTGGAATTCCAACCCTACTCATTTTAATCACCATATCGCCAGGCATTCTTCCACTGTATATAATATAAGAATTAGATAAATCAAAATCATGTAAAATACCATAACCCACTACTTTATCAACTGCAACATGCCTACTCACATCTTCTTTTACAATAAACTGATTATCATAAACAATTCCGGCCACATGTGTTCCACCAGTTGCCCACCATATTTTAGCGTGGTTTTTCATCTCTTCAATTCTATTAATTAATTCATGAACGGATACTTGAAAATCAGATTCAATATGATTAACAGTTTTAATTTTACTTCTCCATCCTCCTGCTGAATCAGAGCATAAAACACTTTCATTACTTTTTAAAAGCCTATCATCAATTTGAACATTAATTCTGTTTTTTTCAATTTTGATTTCTTCAATTGAATCAATTGATTCAACCATATTTTCATCGAATAAATAACCTACTGCAAATTCTTTTAAAGAATCATCAATAGCAGATAAGCTTCTTATTATAGAATTATTAATTGTTAAAATAATTGTTTCATCATTAACAACATTTTCATTAACAATCTCAGTCTTATTATTTTTATATGAAACTGCATCAATTTTTTTAATTTTCATAGTGTATTATAATATACATATATAATTATTTATATTATT
>CACZPT010000120.1 GCA_902783085.1 uncultured Methanobrevibacter sp. | reverse complement strand
CGGGATGGCCCAGCCTGGTACGGCGTCGGACTGCTAATCCGATGATCATATGATCACCCGGGTTCAAATCCCGGTCCCGGCGTTTTATTTTATATAACTTTTTTTTATTTATCTATTTCCTGTTCATGGTTGTAATTTAATCCTATTGGACATGCATGTACTGATGCAGATTTTATAATATCCATTTCACAGGTTATGTTTTTTTCAACTAAATGTGTTATTTTATGGGCTTCATCTACGGTCATATTTCCATCAACCTGTATATGCAGTGTAACAATTGCATATGAACCGAAGTAATTAACTTTTATATTATGTGCTCCACCAGCACCTTTAGTTTTATTTGCTATATCTTCTATTTTTTTATTTAGTTCTGTTGATGGTATTTTACCCATTATATTATTGATATTTTCTTTTCCCACTTGATAAGCTGTTATTAATATTAAAATTCCAATTATTAATCCTATAATAGGGTCTAAAATTGGATAACCTAAGTTTGCAACAATTACTCCAAGTAAAATGGCTACGGATGAGAAAATATCTGTCCTTTGGTGTTTTCCATCAGCTATAATGGCGGGACTATTGATTTTTTTTCCTATTTTTATAATGTATGTACTTATGAGGTAATTAATAAAAATCCCGAATAATGCCATTAATGCAGCATAAATATCTGGGCTGGTTATTAATGCAGGATTCATTAGTTTTTCTGTTGCAGTTTCTATGATTTCATAACCTACTATTGCTAAAAACAATACAATAACAAGACCACATATTGCTTCTGCACGGCCATGACCCATGGGATGTTCTAAATCTGCTGGTTTTTGACCGATTTTAAATCCTATATATGCAATAATGGAAGTGGCAACATCGGATAATGTATGCGCACCTTCTGAGATTAATGCATAACTTCCACTCATTAATCCGACAACAATATTAAGAACAGTTAAAAGACAATTTGAGCTTATTGCAACAATTGCTACTTTTTTACCTTCTTTTTTAAAATCATTCATTAACTATTCTCTCCTCTAAAATATCCATTGCTTTTTTGATATTTTCATAGGAATTTGCATAAGACATTCTAACATGTCCTTTTCCATTTGATCCGAATGCTACTCCAGGAACTGTAATTACTCCAGCTTTTGCAGATTTTGATACAAAGTCTTCATCTTCAATTTTTGGAAAAACATAAAATGCTCCTTCTGCATTAACAGTTTCATATCCCATTTCATTAAGACGACCTACAATTAAATCACGTCTGTTTTTAAATTCATTAACCATTTTTTTAACAGTATCCTGCGGACCTTTAAGAGCTTCTATTGCACCTCTTTGTGATGTTGTTGTTGCACATGCGATATTATATTGATGTATTTTAAGTAATTCTTCACATAAATTTTCATCAGCTGTTAAATAACCTATTCTTAATCCAGTCATTGCATAGGTTTTTGAAAATCCATTTAAAGTAACTACATTATCACTCCATTTAGCTGGAGAATAATGTTTTTTATCATATATGATTTTTTCATATATTTCATCGGATATAATTAAAAAGTTATTATCTGTTGATAAATCAGCTATTGCTTTTATATCTTCTTTATCCATAACAGCACCTGTAGGATTTGATGGTGAATTTAATATGATTGCTTTGGTATTTTTATTTATTTTTTCACTTACATCATCTGCTTTTAATTTAAATTCATTTTCCATTTTGCATTCAACAGGTGTTATTTTTCCACCAGCTAATTTTATACATGCTTCATATGATAGAAAACTTGGATTTGGAAGTAATACTTCATCTTCTTTTTCAATAAAAGCTTGTGCACACATATAAAGTGCTTCACTTGCTCCAACTGTAACTATGATATTTTCTGGATTGGTATTGATGTCATTTTCTTTTTTAAATTTTTTCGTAATTTCTTCTCTAAGTTCAATATATCCTTTATTTGGTGTATAATGAGTATCATTTTCATTAATAGATTCAATCATTGCTTTTTTAATATTTTCAGGAACATCAAAATCTGGTTCTCCAATTCCTAAGTTTATAGCATTGGGATTTGTTACTTCAAACATTTTTCTAATTTGTGATAGTTCAATTGTTTTTGTTCTAGTTGCTGGATTTATCATAGTAATTCCTCTATATAATATTATATATTTATTGAATTTTAATTTTTTTCACATGCACCGCAATTATAACATGGGGATTTTTCACACCAGGGGGTTTGTTTTTGTGAATCTAATCTTTTATATTCATTTTTTAAGAATTTTTTTGTAACTCCAATATCTATTTTATCCCAGGGTAGTTCATCATCAGTATCATATTTTGGCATATATTCAATCCATTCATGTAATGTTAAGTCTTTTTTTAGAGATTTTTCAATTATGTTCCCAATGTCTTTATTTCCACAAGATAATATATATTGAACCATACCTTTTTTAGGACTTTCAATTTTTACATTATATTTTCTTAATTTCTTTTTGAGATATTTGCTTTTTTGTTTTATGTCTTTAAAATTATATCCTATCCATTGTAGGGGAGTATGTGGTTTTGGAATTACAGGATTTATACTAAATTTTATTTTATGAGGATTTTTACACATTTTTACAATTTTTTCAATGTATTTGTAAAGTTCATCTATATCTTCAATAGTCTCATAAGGAAGTCCAATTAAGAAATATAATTTAATATTGAAATCAAGCTGACTTGCATTTTTTATAACTGAAAAAATACATTCATCAGAAATTTCTTTATTAATTCTTTTTCTAAGTTTCTCTGTTGATTCGGGTGCAAGTGTTATTGTTTTTAGGCCACTGTCTTTTAGAGTTTTTAAATTATCTTTTGTAATTGATTCAATTCTAAGTGAGGGAGTTGATATTTGGAAGTTTTTATCTTTAAGTCCTTTAATTAATTCTGTAATTTTTGAATAATCAGAAACTGCAGCACCAATTAAGGTAATTTTATTTAATCCGGTATTTTGTCTGGTTTTACAAGCTATACCAATTAGTTTTTCAACATTTGTTTCACGCATTGGCCTGTAAATATATCCGGACATGCAGAATCTGCATCCTCTTGTACATCCTCTTGAAACGTTTAACAGTATGGATTCGCTAAAAACACTTTTATATTCTTTATTATCTGTTTTTGAAATGATTGGTTGGGTTATATGGTATGCATTATCCATATTTTCTACAATAGCTATTTTGGTGGTGTTGTTGTATTTTGGAATATAAACTCCATCTATATCTAAGAGTTTTTTTAAGTCTTTTGATTGCCTGTATTTCTTAAAAAGATTATTCAGCACTGCTTCGCCTTCACCAATTATAAATATGTCAATATAATCTGATAAGGGCATTGGATTTGCAGTTGCGCATGGTCCGCCAGCTATTATTAATGGATCATTGTTGTTTCGTTTTTCACGTTTTAATGGGATTTGTGCTTTTTTAAGCATTTCCAATACATTAAAATAATCTTCTTCAAATTGTAATGAAAAACTGATTATATCAAAGTTTTTTAAATGGGTGTTGGATTCTATTGATTGGATGTTTGGATATATTATTCTCTCACACCAAATGTTTTCTTGATTATTAATTAAATCATATAATATTCCATAACCTAATGAGGACATTGCTGTTCTATATATATTTGGGTAGCATAATCCCACTCTCAAATCAATATTTTTCAGATTTTTTTGGAATATATTTTTTTCATATATCATGTAATCCCCATAGATTTTCAATATTTGATATTCTTTATTTATTTTGATATTTAAATTCTTATTTTGCTTAATTTTGGTAGTTTATAAATAATTTTGGTGTTTATTATCTATAAATTATCTATAATGGGTTATTTTTAATCTAATTCTTTAATTAATTTTTTGTTTCTTTTTCATTAAGTCATTTATTGATGAATTTAAATTTAGGATATATAATCTTTTTTAATTAAAATTGGTTAAAAATTCCATTATATTTTAATTTTATAGATATTTTTAAGATATTTCATGCAATTTAACTGATTTAACGTCTATTTTTTAATATTAAAGTTGTAAAAACATTTATATACTAATTAAAATATAAATTTTATTCACTCATTATGAAATACTAATCTTAGTATATATCATTATTTTTATTAAAATTTTCGTAATGAGAACCAAGAGGTGGAAAAATTTCTAAGATAAATAAAGCAATGATTATATCTATTGTTTGCATATTGTTTTTAGCAATAGGTTCAGTCTCAGCAATGGATGTAAGTAATGCTACAAATACAGATGATTCAAATTTTTTAGGTAATAATCAAATTGTATTTTCTTCACAAAATTTAGAAGTTTCTAGTGATAATTCTATCTCAGATACTAATTCTCTTAATGATACTTACGATTCAAACAATGAGAATAATGGAGTTTTGGGATTCCAATATCATTCCGAAGATAATATTCAAGCTGGTCAAATTCCTACTTCTCTTAATGGAAATGATACAGAATTATACTTTAAAAATGGAACATCATTTAATGTGATTTTATGTGCTGATGGAACTTCTCCGTTAGCTAATCAAAACATAATTTTTACTATTAATGATGTTAATTATACTAGAATTACTAATGAAAATGGATTAGCATCCATTAAAATTAATTTAAATCCAGGAGAGTATTACATAACCTCCACATACTTAGGTAATGGAGATTATGGAAATGCATCTATTACTAATTATATTAAAGTATTATCTACAATCTCTGGAGATGATGTTGAAAAATATTATAAGAATAACACTCAATATTATGCTAAATTTTTAGATGGTCAAGGTAATCCATTAGCAAATACCACTATTGAATTTAACATCAATGGTGTATTTTATAATCGTGTTACTAATGAAAATGGTACTGCCAGGTTAAACATTAATCTTGATCCTGGTGAATATGTATTGACTGCTATCAACCCTATCAATGGTGATATGCATTCCAATAATATTACTGTATTGACCACTATTTTTAGTAATGATATTGTTAAGTATTATAAAAATGGTACTCAATATTATGCTGATTTCTTAGATCTTACCGGTAGTCCTTTAGTTAATCAAAGTGTTTCATTCAATATTAATGGTGTAATGTATTCTCGAAATACTAATGAAAGAGGCACTGCTAGGTTAAACATTAATCTTGATCCTGGTGAATATGTATTGACCGCTATTAACCCTATTAATGGTGATATGCACTCCAACATAATTCAAGTATTACCTACAATATCCGGTAATGATTTGAATATGTACTATAAGGACGGTTCTAAATTCACGGTTAATGTAGTTGATAGTAAAGGTAATCCATTAGCTAATAGCACTGTTACTTTTAATGTTAATGGTGTATTTTATAAACGTGTTAGTGACGGTAATGGTAATGCAAGTTTAAACATTAATCTTTTACCTAACAGTTATATCATAACATCTACTGATGAAAATGATTTATCAATTTCAAATAATATTTTAATTGCTAAATCCAATTCAACAATTGTTGGTAGTGACATTGTTATAATATCAAATACCAGTAGAAATTATACTGTTACACTAACAGGTTCTAATAATAGACCTATATCTTCAGCTGTTGTTCACTTCAGTTATAATGGTTTAAATTTAACTGCTATCACTGATAATAATGGAAATGCCACAATTACTATTTCCAAACTTTCAGAAGGTAGTTATCCTATTACTTATGAGTACAAAGGCGAGTTAGGTTATTATCCATCCAATTCTGCCAGTACTTTAACTGTTGTAAATTCAACTGTTATTTTAACAGCTGATGATTTAAACATGATTTGTAAAGATGGATCTTCATTTAATGTAACTTTAACTGATTTAAATTATAATCCATTAACTAATGAAACTATCACTTTCCATATTAATGGTAGAAGTTATAATCGTACAACTGATGAAAATGGTACCGCCAGATTAAATATTAATCTTATTCCAGGTATTTACAATATTGGTTACAGTTATTCCACTATTGGAAAACTAGATTATAATGAAGGATCAAAAACTATCAATATTTCTAAACGCCCTACTAAATTTACTGCAGATGATTTAGAAATGGACAGTGGTGAAAGGTCAGTATTTAAAGCAATATTAACAGATACTATTACTAATGATACTATCAAGGATGTAATTGTTACATTTAATGTAAACAATGTTTCTTATAATAGAACTACTGATGAATCCGGTTGTGCAAGTCTTAATGTTTCACTTGGTACCGGTTATTATACAATCGCAACTAGTCTTGATAATTTGATTTATGAAGCAGAAAGCAAAACTAATCATATTTTAGTAAACGGTACTCTATTTGTTGCAAATGACATGGATATGATTGTTAATACTGTTGCTAATTATTCAGTTATCTTAAAAGATGCATATGGTAATGGAATTTCAGAAGCTTCAATTGAATTTACTTATAATGGTGTAACACAAACAGATATTACTGATGCAAATGGTGTAGCTACAATCCCTATAAGTGGGTTAGCTAAAGGAGATTATTTAATTATCTATAATTACACAGATAAATCTTTTGCCGGTGAATCATATATTCATGTATTAGGTATTATTACAATCAGCCAACTTTCTAGTGCAGCTGACATTGTAAATAATTACATTGAACGTAATGCTGCTTTACCAAGTGAAGTAGTAATTGGTGATGTAACTGTATCTACCGCAGAATATTTATATTTACTTTCCCAAGCTATTGTAAATATTAATAATGGCGATACATCAAGTCTTGCTAGGCCAAATGTTGCTAACCCAGATAATCCTGGAGCTGCAAAGGATTTAGGCAAATTATATGATTATGTTGCAGTTGCAGCAAATGTATTATCAATTGCAGATTCTACTGGAAAAATGCCAAATTCAGTTAGCTCATCTGTTGGTGATATTGGTTATGATGGTTTAGTTTATGCATTTACACGTGTAATGGTTTATTATGGTAAAGAAGCAAAATTACCATCATATGTAGATATCAGATCAACTACTGGTTACACTCCAAAAAGTGTTTTAGATTCAAAAAATACTATCACTGATTTAGCTCCATATTTATCAAGTTCCACACATTGTGATATTACTAATTCAGCTATTGTTGAATTAGCTAATCGATTAACTGACGGATTAACAAGTTCCTTAGATAAAGCTGTAGCTATTTATAATTATGTTAGAGACCACATTTCTTATAGTTTCTATTATAATACCAGATTCGGTGCAGCTGGAACTTTAAATGCTGGAACAGGTAATTGTGTAGATCAAGCACATTTAGTAATTGCTTTATATAGGGCTGCAGGGCTTCCTGCTAGATATGTGCAGGGTACATGTGTATTTAGTAGTGGTAGTACATATGGTCACGTTTGGGCTCAAGTTTTAATTGGTGATAATTGGATTGTCTCTGACCCAACTAGTACTAGAAACTCTTTTGATAATGTTGTTAATTGGAATAATTATAATTATTCACTTAAAGGATATTATTCAAGTATTGCATTCTAATTAACTCCTTTATCTTTTTTATTTTTCTTTTTTTTTAGTGCGGCAAGCAATTGTCTGTTGAATTTTGTTATAAGAACTCATTTGGGTTATGTAAAAAATTTTGTGGGATGCAATATATTTTTTTACATATTATTCCTAAGTTGAGGTCATTTTATTCTTTTTGTATTTTTG
>CACZPT010000119.1 GCA_902783085.1 uncultured Methanobrevibacter sp. | reverse complement strand
TGATATCCTTTTCAATTTCTTCTTCACTTTTATCATCAGTATCTTCAATATTGACCTCTTTAACACTTATGATAAGTTTTAAATTTTTTGGAAGCTCACCAAACCAGTTGAGCATTTCCATACCATCTTCCATCTGGTTGATAGCGTCAATAACTATTACCACATCCTCATCTTTTGCCATTTCTTTTAAGATATCGTTAATGTTTCTTCTTAAATCAACAATATTTTTAGGATAGATTTCCTTATTATCAATCTTTGCTTCATCAATTATGGATTTCCATAGAGAATATGTTTGTGAACTTAAATCAGACCCTCCACAGAACCTTTTATATAACCTTTTATTTTTATAATCATCAACATTGTAAAAATTATTTGCGAAAGCCGCAAGAAGCATTGTTTTACCCAACCCCGCTTCTGCACTGACTAGACAGATTTTATTATCATCGCTTTTCACATATGCATCTAATTTCTTTGTATATGTTTCACGTGGAACAAAGCCTTCACTGTTATTGTGACAGAAGTTTTCCTGCTGGTCAAGCTCATTGGCTAATTTTTTATCATCATCAGACATGTCAACAGAGGGTTGGACTTTAATGATTTCACTGTCTTCGTTTTCATAGATTTCCGGATTTTTATTGGCAATTTCCTGAATATGGCCTTTGAATTCCATTTCAAACTGTTTTTTGAACTCGGAAATGATGACATCCTTAAGCGGTTTTTGGTCACATTCAAAATCAGTTAATTTGCCCTCCCCTTCACCAAACTTATAATGTGAAAGTTCCGGAAGCAATAAATCTTTATCCCATCTTCCTTTGTAATCATTGATGACAACATGAATCTTTTTATCATCATCCAAATTTTCATTAGCAGCATTGGCTTCAGATTGCTTTTCCTTAATTTTTTTAGCATATTCTTCCAATTCATTTTCATGGATATTGAATTCCACTTCGTTTTTAGCTTTTATTTCATCAATAGTTTCCTTAATTATAGGTTCATTAAAGGACTCGTAAAACTGGTCAATTCCTACATCCCTATAGTGATATTTATCTAATTTGGCCAATACTTCATCATATAATTTTTCATCATTATCTCTTATGTCATGTGTGATTTCTTTATACAATCCAGGATTTTTAAATTTCAACTCGGCAATAATGCACAAATTATTATCTTTTGTAGGGTCTCTAACCAAATCATCAATTAAATAATTGTAAAATTCACAGTCATTATAATAAAAATCATAAATTAATTCAGCCACAAATTCAGGATATTTAATATCATTGTTAGCAAATCCAACTTTAAGTTCATTTAAAATATTATCATGCAATTGTGGGTCTTTACCAGGTTCATCTCCGCTCCCATTTAATTCATCCATTACTTTTGAAATGGCAACTTCCTTCAGATACTCATTTGTATAAATTAACCTTTGTTTTGGAGAAAGAATATCATTCTCTTTTTTAGCATACTCTCCGTTTCTGAAAAAGAAAATGGAATGTCTGCACTCGCCTTTTTCCTTCTCATTTTCATCAATTAAAATTTCTAATGGTTTAAGCAATGCATGTTCGATTTCCATTTCGGTAGCAGACCTATCTTTTTCCTTTAAATGGTCCATATTATATTTTTTCTTAGTTTCATCACTGATGTCCTTATTAAAATTAGGAACCCAACCTCTACGTTGGCCTAAAAAACATAAGAAAAATGGTCTACTTTTATCAACATGACGAAGACATGTTTCAATGGTTTTACTGTTACTTGAATCCTCTTCAGTTACACCCCATCTCAAATCAATGTCTGTTAAACGAATGTGACGCTTTTCACACCATTCTGTAAGTTCAGGAAAAACCTCTTTTACAAGATAATCCCTTTCCGCATGCATATCATTGAATGTACTACTAATAAATACTATTGCATCTTTCCATGTGTCTGTGTTTTCCATAAAAATCCCACTGAAAATTTGTGAAGTATATAAAAATTATATAAAAAATAATCTATTTTTTGGGATATTTAAATATATATTATAAAGAATTTCATTTACTCTTAAAATTAATGGCAGCATCCACTATTTAAACTAAACCCTGATTTTGGACTTACTTAAATGTAATTTTTATTGATATGGCTGTGTCCGATTTGGTACTGATTTTTTAATTTTTAATATCAGTTCATTCTGACTATTGGAATTTTTATATTCCTTTGAATTGAATGTTTTCTTTTGAAATATTCAAAACACACTTAAGAACAAATGATAATTTTAATATCCAATCATAGTGAAAACAAATACTTGCCTAAATTTTATACTCAAAAAATTATGCACTTACAAAATGTTATTAGTGAATTACGATTCAAGAACAAAAGAAATGAAATCAACATACACTAATTTAGAGTATAAAAATATCAAGGAAACTGGTAGGCAAATAATGACAAATTAATTGACATATGGAATGAAATACTAATTTAATTATTTTAGATTTTCCACCATTAAAAGGTTTAAAATTAATAATAATGCCCAAAAGTTTTTAAAACTAAAAATATGGGGTTAAAAATAAAATAATGGCTTTAAAACACGTTAAGATTGATTTTGCCCGTATACTATACAAAATATAATGTACTTTTCAGCTCTACGTATTAATATTATGTTCCAAATTATATAAGTTTCATCCATAATAATTATCCTCCCATTAATTGATTAAAAAATTATAACTAATATGATACTAAACCAAAAATTAAATAACCGTTTCAGGTTTACCTAACAACATAATTTAACCTTCATGCTGCAGACATCAGGAAAAATTTATAAGCAAAAAATAGCATATATTAATTAAACAAACTAATAATTATGAAATTACAATAGTTTTTTGT
>CACZPT010000118.1 GCA_902783085.1 uncultured Methanobrevibacter sp. | reverse complement strand
TAAGTGTTAGTAATTAACTTTATATATAAATTACATGTAAAAATTACTATTGAGGTGTTTAAATGAATAAGAAAATCGTTATTGTTCTTATTGCAATTTTGGCTATTGTTGCCGGATCTGTTGTTTATGCGGCTCAAGCATCCCATATTGAAATTAAATCTCCAAATTCATTAAGAAATGGGGATATGTTTAATATTTCTTTAACTGCTGAGGATGGAAGTCCTATTGCTAATGAATATATTAATATTACTGTAATTGCAGCTAGCGGTGAGCAGAATAACATTTCTTTTAAAACGGATGATAAAGGTATTGCATCATTTGGTATTGCAGGTGTAACTCCGGGTCAATATGTATTTAATTGTACGTTTAATGGAAATAGTCAACATGCTATGGCTAATGTTGCACAAAACATTACTATTTTAGAATAATGATTTTAAATGATTTACTGGCTCATTTTGATATAAGTGTTGTGTTACCTCAATACTTATATGATGAGTCTTTTAATGATGTTTTTTTAAAGGGTGAACTTTCTTTTATTGATGGTGGTTATAAAATAACTATTAAAACTCAAAAGGAAGTTACTCATACTATTTTTATTAATGAAAAATCGGATTATCCTGTTTGTGTTTTATCTGAACTTAAAAATGGTGCTTTAAATGGCATTAAATTTGGATTAAACAAAGGTGATTTAAAATATTTCTAAATATCTAATAGCTAGTATTATATAATATTTTAACTAAAATTTATATTATAATAAATTTATAAAAATTTGTTTTGTTGATATCATGGACAAAAAAGAGTTAATTAATTGTGGTAAAGTAAAAAGTGTATATACTACTAGTAATGATGATGAGGTCATTATTGAGTTTAGAGATGACATTACTGCTGGTGATGGTGAACGTAAAGAAGTTATGAGCAAAAAAGGTTCATATAATGCTGTCATTTCTTCAAAAATTTTTAAAGTTTTAGAAGATGAAGGTGTTGAAACACAATTTATTGATTTGCCTGAAACTAATGTGATGTTGGCTAAAAAGCTTGAAATGATTCCTATTGAAGTTATTGTTAGAAATATTGCTACAGGTAGTTTAGTTCGCAAATATCCAATTTCTGAGGGTACTAAATTAAACCCTCCTATCGTACAAATGGATTTTAAAGATGATGAATATCACGATCCTATGCTTAATGATTCACTTATCAAAGCTTTAGGAATTGCCAGCCAGGAAGAAATTGATATTTTAACCAGTAAGGCTTTAAAAATCAATGAAATATTAACTGAGTTTTTTGCTGATGCAGGAATTATTTTAGTTGATTTCAAAGTTGAATTCGGTAAAGATAGTGAAGGTAATATTCTTTTAGGTGATGAAATCTCTCCTGATGGCTGTAGATTGTGGGATAGTGAAACCTTAGAAATGCTGGATAAAGAATTATTTAGAAAAGGCAAGGACAGTGAAGTTATGGATGCATATGTGGAAGTCTATAATAGAATCATTCCTGATGATGAAAAGGTGATTTAAATGTTATTTGATGTTGAAGTAAAAATTTCTCTTAAAAGTGGTATGTTAAATCCTGAAGCTACAACAATCGAGAGATCTCTTGATTTACTTGGGTATGAAGTAAAAAATACTAAAACTATTGAAATTATTGCTTTCCAAATCGAAGGTGAAGATGGAGAAGCTATAAAGGAAGATGTTGTAGATATGTGTGAAAGATTACTTTGTAATCCTGTAATTCACAATTATGAAATTAATGTTATTTCACAGAACTTGGAATAAAGGTGATGTAATGAAAATTGGAGTAA
This sequence comes from uncultured Methanobrevibacter sp., assembly GCA_902783085.1. GTDB lineage: Archaea > Methanobacteriota > Methanobacteria > Methanobacteriales > Methanobacteriaceae > Methanocatella. The sequence goes on along the minus strand of CACZPT010000118.1, from coordinate 9,355 downwards.
TTAGATTTCCAGGTACTAACTGTGATAGGGATGTAGCTAAAGCTATTGGCCTTGTTGGTATGGAAGCTGAATATGTTTGGTGGAATAATCAAAATTTAACTGATTTTGATGGTGTTGTTATTCCTGGCGGATTTTCATATGGTGATTATTTAAGGGCAGGTGCAATGGCATCTATCACACCAGTTATTGATGGAATTAAAGCTTTAGTTAAGGAAGAAAAACCGGTTTTGGGAATTTGTAATGGTGCACAGATTTTAGGTGAAATCGGTCTTGTTCCGGGGGTTTTTATAACAAATGAAAATCCTAAATTTAATTGTGAATGGGTTGATTTAAAAGTATCAAGTACAAGAACTCCTTTTACAAAAGATTTCAAAAAAGGTCAAACTGTTAAAATTCCAATTGCTCATGCAGAAGGTAGATTTTATACAGAAGACATTGATTTGCTAAAAGATCAAGATCAAATTGTTTTGCAGTTTAAGGATAAAAATCCTAATGGTTCTATGGAAGCTATTACAAGTATTTGTGATGAGTCAGGATTGGTTTGTGCTATGATGCCACATCCTGAAAGAGCCTGTGAAGAAATATTGGGTTCAACAGATGGTTTAAACTTCTTTAAAGGATTTTTGTAGTGATAAAATGGTAGTTTATTTGATTGGTGCAGGACCTGGAGATGCAGATTTAATAACACTTAAAGCTGTTAAGGCATTAAACAAAGCAGATGTTGTTTTATATGATTATTTGGCTAATGAAGAAATATTGGCTCATGCTCCAGATGATGCAGAAAAAATTTATGTTGGTAAAAAAGCTGGTGAGCATTATAAAACACAGGATGAAATTAATGATTTGATTATAAAACAGGCTCAAAGCCATGAAAATGTCGTTAGACTTAAGGGTGGAGACCCTTTTGTTTTTGGTCGTGGCGGAGAAGAAATATTGGCCTTAATGGAACATGATATCAAGTTTGAAGTTATTCCGGGTGTAACTTCAGCTATTGGTGCACCAACATCCTTAGGACTACCTGTAACTCACAGGGCTGTTGCAACTTCTCTGACAATTGTAACTGGTCATGAAGATCCTACAAAAGCAGAAAACCAAGTAAAATGGGATTACACTGCAGATACTTTAGTAATCCTTATGGGAATTGGAAATATCAAGGAAAATACTGCAGAAATCATGAAATATCGAGATAAAGACACTTCAGTTTGTGTAATTGAAAGCGGAACATTGCCTGATGAAAATGTAATATTTGGAACTTTGGGAGATATTTCAGATAAAAAAATCAACACTCCAGCTATTTTAATCATTGGTGATGTTGTAAAACTTTATAAAGATATTTATGAGTATTAGGTGCTAATATGTGTGGAATTGTAGGTTGTATTTTAAAAGATGATAAAAAAGATGTTGCCCCAATATTATTTGACTGTATTTCAAAATTGGAATACAGAGGTTATGATTCAATCGGACTGGCCACTTTTGACGATGAAAACATACATATTAAAAAAGATAAAGGTAAAATTAATGAAGTCAACGAGAAATTGGACCTACAGGATATGGCGGGTAATTTTGGCATTGCTCATGTTCGTTGGGCAACTCATGGAGACCCTTCAAAGTTAAATTCACACCCTCAAGTAGATGAAAATGTAGAAATTGCAGTTGTTCACAATGGTATTATTGAAAATAATACTAAAATTAAAGCTGATTTAGAAAAAGAAGGACATATTTTTAAATCTGATACAGATACTGAAGTTATTCCCCATTTAATTGAAAAATTTATGGATGAAGGTTTTGACCTTGAACATGCAGTTAGAAAAACTATTGAAGTAATTGAAGGAGCTTATGCAATAGCTGTTATATCTTCACGAGAACCGGATAAAATAATAGCTACTCGTAAAGACTCCCCTTTAATTGTTGGAATTGGTGAAGACGGTTATTATCTTGCTTCCGATTCTCCAGCTATTTTAAAATATGCAAAAGATATAATTTATCCTGAAAGGGATGAAATTGTAATTTTGGACAAATCAGGTGTTGTTGTTCATGATGAATTTGACAATGTTGTTAATAAACAAATTGATACAATTAATTGGACACCTGAAATGGCTGAAAAAGAAGGTTATGATCATTTTATGATTAAGGAGATTAATGAACAGGCTACTGCTGTTAGAAATACTTTAACTCAAAGGGATAATATTAAAAATATTATTGATGATTTGGGAGATATTGATAGGATTTGTTTTGTGGCTTGTGGAACTTCATATCATGCGTCACTGACAGGTAAGTATTTACTTGAATCTCTTGCGGGTATTTCCACGGATGTTATTTTAGCTTCTGAGTTTAAATATTCGGCTAAAACATTAGATGATAAGACACTGGTAATATTTATTTCTCAATCTGGTGAAACTGCGGATTCACTTAAAGCTCTTGATATTGCTAATGAAACTTCAAAAACATTAGGTATTGTTAATGTTGCTGGTTCATCTATTACTAGGCGTGCTAAATATGTTATTCAAACTCAGGCAGGTCCTGAAATTGGTGTGGCTGCTACTAAAACTTATGTTTCTCAACTTACTGCAATTTATTTATTTGCTGCACTTCTTGCAGATGATAATGATTTATTGGATGAATTGTATAATGTTCCAGATTATATTGATGAAGTTTTAGCTGATTTTGAGGAAGTTAAAATATTGTCAAACAGATATCACTTTGCAAAGGACTTTTTCTATCTTGGAAGAGGTTATGTTTATCCAACAGCTCTTGAAGGAGCTTTAAAACTAAAGGAAATTTCTTATATTCATGGTGAGGGATATGCTGCAGGTGAATTAAAACATGGTCCTTTAGCATTAATAGATGAAGGAATTCCTGTTGTTGTTATTATACCTCCGGGTGATGCATATAAAAAGACTATGAGTAATTTGGAAGAGGTTAAATCACGTGGAGCGAGTGTATTGGCTATTGGTGGTAGTGGGGATGAAGATTTAAAATCTAAGGCTCAGGATGTGTTTTATATAAATTGTGATGTTGGTGAATTAATCGCCCCATTGGTTTATATTGTTCCTCTGCAATTATTGTCATATTATGTGACACTTGAAAAAGGTTTTGATCCGGATAAACCAAGAAATTTAGCAAAATGTGTAACTGTTGAATAAGGGTGTTATTCACTTTAATTATTCTTATTCTTTTTCTATTTTTTATTTTAAGTGATTTTAACAATTATTTTTTTAAAATTTTACTTTTATAAATTTCAATTTAAAATTCATAATGGGTCTTTATTTGATTTTTTATTTATTAAATAGCTCTTAACTAGCTTTTATTTTAATTATTTGTTGATTTTGTTTAATACATTTTATTCGCTTATATATATTGATTTAACAAATAATAACTATTGGGCTTTATTTTATCTATTTGGCCTTATTTGGCCTTATTTTGAAAATCAAAAGCTTTTTATAAGAAAAGTTTTATACACTATTAGTACGATATAAATTTTGTGATAACGAGGTTAATGCATGTTTGATAAAAAAATAAGTGTATTTTTAATAACTTTGGTTTTCATGTTATCAATCTCAGCAGTTGCTGCTTTTGAGCCAACTTCTGTTGATGATATCGAAACTAGTGATGGGGAGGAGGAACCTCCTTCGGGGATAACCCTCGAAAATGATTCTATACGATCTGTTGGTCAAGATAATTTTGTTTTACAGACCAATGATTTTTCAATGTATTATAGGAACGGTACTAGGTACGAAACAACTTTAACTTTTTGTAATGAACCACTAAGTAATGCCAGTATAATTATCAATATTAATGGTGTTAATTACACAAGAATTACTGATGAGGATGGAAAAGCATCACTTGCAGTTAATCTTGATTCTGGTAATCATTTAGTTACAGCTTATTATTACTATAATGATGATAATTTAATCAGCTTAACAAGTAACATTGAAGTTTTATCATCAATGACGGCTGATGATGTTGTTAAAATCTATAAAAACGATACACAATATTATGCTACTCTTGTTGATAATGTTGGTATGCCATTAGCTAATAGTGATGTTTCATTTAATATTAATGGTGTATTTTATACTCGTAAAACTAATGAAAATGGTGTTGCAAGGTTAAATATTAATTTAAGTCCTGGAAAGTATATTTTAACAGCTATTCATCCAAATGGGTTCATGTTTTCTAATAATGTAGTGGTATTGCAATCTATTAACGGTTCTGATATTACTAAAATTTATAAAAACGGGACTCAATATTATGCTAGATTCCTAGGCAGTGATGGTAATCCTTTAGTAAATACTAATGTAACTTATAATATTAATGGGGTATTTTACCAAAGACCTACTGATGAAAATGGAATTTCCAGATTAAACATTAATTTAGACCCTGGTGAATATATTTTAACTGCTATCAATCCCGTCAATGGAGATATGTTTTCTAATACTGTAACAGTTTTAAATTCAATATATTCTGCAAATGTTATTAGTGAAACTAATATAGTACCATTTGAAGCTACTTTATTAGGTAGTGATGGAAGTTTGGCTAATAATAAGGATATTGAAATTTATGTTGATGATGTAAGATATTTTGTTAGTACAGATGAAAATGGTGTTGCACATCTTGATTTGGACTTGTCCAGCGGGCATCATGATGTGGTAATCGTTGATTTGGAAAATGGTCTTAGTGCACATAATAATATTGATGTAATACATGATGAAAATGGAATTTTTAAAAATTCATCCAATATAACTGATGGTTCTGCTACAACACAATATTATTCAATATATGGTGTTTCTCCTGATGGAAAATCCATTATGGCTATTGGAAGGCCTTCAGCTAAAGGTGAATTATATACTTATGGATATAAATTCTATGTAACTGAATTTGTAAGGATATGTCCGATTTGTGGAAGTACTGAGTTATACTGGGGTATTTTCTGGACTGGTGATGAAACTTCCAATTATGGTGTTTTCCCTGCAACTGGTCGTAAGGAAGGCGGTTCAGCAGAAGGACATATTTTCTGTGCAAACTGTGATGCGGATTGGAGTATATTTGGAAATGATCATGGATCTGGTCCATCTCTTACAATATTATCTAATTCAAAACTATCTTCAAAAGCTGATGCTTATGCTTTAAAAAATGGTGAAATGATTTATAATTCATAAATCTCCATTTTTAACTTTTTTTAATTTTAAAGCCATATTTAAAATTCTGTTTCTTGAATTATTTTCTAAATCTGATTCTTTTTTGTAATTGTTTTCTATTTCAACAATGTATTTGGCTTCTTTTGAGGTTGTTGATGGTATATTCATTTTTGCTAAATTACGTTCCACACGTCTTTTAAGTTTTTCATCATCCATATCTTCTCCTAAAAATATTGGTGTTTTAACGGCTGATGAAATTTTACTTGTATGTCTTTTGGCATGTCGCTCTTCTGTTCTTTTATCCAGTATATATTCACTGGAGTTATTCAATCCGGGGTCTCTAAATGGAATTCCAACATCTGAGAGTGCAATTCTTATTTCATCATTTTTTGGCAGGGACAGGTCAAGCATTTCTTGTGATGGACTGGCTAATGTTCCGCCTTGTTTTCGACCGAAAATAGGGCCTTGACCAATATAAAATCCGGCATCAATGAAAGCTGCTCTAACTGGGGCGGATGATGTGTATGTTGCAATAATGCCTGTGTCTTTTATTATTCTCATAAATTCTTTGAAAAATTCAACTGAAAATAATTCTGGAGCCATATTCTGACTGAACGGATCTAAAAATATTGCATCGTATGTATTTTCCTTTAAATTTTGAACTGTTTGTCTTGCATCTTCAATATAAACATTAATATCAATATTTTCTGGTATTTTGTTTTTTTCAAGGTGTAAGCTTGCATATTCTGTTTTAATTAATTCATCTTCAATAGCTTTTTTAGTAATATTATGTGATTTTATGGGTGATGGTACTAAAAGACCGCAAGCAAGAGTTGGGGCGGATATTTCAACCATATCTATTGTTAGATTTTTTTTAGAATTTTTTAAAAAATTGTCAATGGCTGCTGATGAATTATATCCTAATCCTGCGCATATATCTAGAATAGCTATATTTTCCTTGTAATTGAATTTCATGGGTTTAATAAATTTTTCAAATGACTCACTAATTGCACCTGTAGATGTATGTAGTGTTTCAATTTTATGATTTATTTCTTTTGAATTAATAGAATAAGATCCATCATCAGTTAAAACAAAATAATTCATATAAGTATCAAAAAAATTAAGTCTGCTTTCATTATTTTGACTACTTCTTTCTTCATCGAAACATTGCTCAATCAAATCAAAAATATCATCATTAATTACTCTTGCATTTTTTTCATAATTCATAATTAGTAATTTGGATTTTTCAATATAAAAAACTTAAATTAATTTATTTTATTTAAAATTCCTCCAAATTTTATTTTTTTTAATCTAAAATCAATAATGATTTTTAAAATTGGATAGATTTATATAATATTTTTATAAATAAGTTATTTTTAACTAACAATTCAAGGTATATTAAATGTTTGAAATTAAAGCTAAAGATATGAGAGGCAGAGTCGGTGTTTTGAAAACCAAACATGGAAATGTAAAAACACCCGCATTAATGCCTGTAATTCATCCCCGCAAACAAACAGTAGATGTTAAAAAATATGGGGCGGATATTGTAATTACAAATGCATATTTAATTTATAAAGATGAAAACTTAGCTAAAAAAGCTATTGATGAAGGTTTACATAAATTAATTAATTTTGATGGACCTATAATGACTGATTCAGGTTCATTTCAACTGTCAGTTTATGGTGATGTAGACATTACAAATAAGCAAGTAATAGACTTTCAAGAAAAAATAAAAACAGACATAGGTACAAGTTTAGATATTCCAACAGCACCTTTCGTTGATAGAAAAAAAGCAGAAGATGATTTGAAAATCACAATAAATCGTGCTCGTGAAGCAGTTGATTATAAAAATTCTCAAAATATGGAAATGATGTTGAATTCTGTAGTTCAAGGTTCAACATTTATGGATTTAAGACAAAAATGCGCACATGAATTATCAAATTTAAATGCTGATTTATATCCGATAGGTGCGGTGGTTCCTTTAATGGAATCATATCACTATAAAGATTTGGTTGATGTGGTAATGAACTCCATAATGTATTTGCCGGATAACACAGCACGTCATCTGATGGGTGCCGGCCATCCCATGATATTTGCACTTGCAGTTGCTATGGGATGTGATCTGTTTGACTCCGCAGCTTATATATTATATGCAGAAGATGACAGACTTTTATCTACACGTGGAACATATAAATTGGAGAACTTGCAGGAGATGCCTTGTTCATGTGAAGTGTGCAGTAAATACACTCCGGATGATTTAAGATCAATGCCAAAAGAAAAAAGAACAGATTTGATTGCACAACATAACTTACATGTTTCTTTTGCAGAATTAAGATTAATTAGACAAGCTATTTATGAAGGCAGTTTAATGGAACTAGTAGAAGAACGTTGCAGAGCACATCCAGCTCTTTTAGATGCAGTTCGCCAACTAGCCAAATATAATTCCGATTTAGAAAAATACGATCCCAGAAGCAAAAAATCCGCATTTTTCTATACTGGTCCCGAATCATTAAAAAGACCGGAAGTGATAAGACACCATCAAAAACTTCTTGAAATGCCTAAAAAAAGAGATTTAGTAATTTTACCGCCTTCAAGAAAACCTTATTCAAAATTCATATCTGGGAAGCTTGGTGAATTTTATATTTATGGCTCCCAACAGGACATAGATTTAGACAATACGGATTTCATGGTTTTAGATATTCCATTCGGCTTAATTCCACTTGAAATTGATGAAGTATATCCATTAAGTCAAAACGATTCACCTAAAATAAAGGATATTGATAGTTTGGAATATATCGAATCATTCTTATCTGATTTTATTGAAAACTACCAGCAGGTATTAATACATTTAAAAATCATTAACGAGTTAGGTATTGGTTTATATAATAAATGCATTAGTTCTGATGAAATCAGATACGAAAAAGATGATATTAAAAAAATTAAAGCAATAGCTGATTATCAATTCGGTGTAGGTGCAGGAGATGCTTTATTCAATGGCAATATTAAAATAGAAAAAAGTAAAAAAACAGGTAAAATCAGACACATTTATGACGGCAAAGTCATAATTGTAAATATGAGGGCATCTGATTCATATCTTGTATTATCAAAGGAAGGAGCAAAAAGATTACATAATAAAATGCCTTATCCATTAAATAGAGTTGTTGTTAATAAAGATTCACAGCCTTTCGCACTTGAAGGTAAAAGCGTATTTTGTAAATTTGTAGTTGACTGTGATGAAAATATAAGAACACGTGACGAAGTTTTAATTGTTAATGAAGAAGATGAATTACTGGCTTATGGTAAATCATTACTGTCCGCATCAGAAATTAATAATTTCCAAACAGGCCAAGCTATTAAAACACGTAAAGGAATGAAAAAATAGTGATAACATGAATGATAAAGTAAATACCGGTCATAATATAGAAGATAAAGAATTAATCAAAAATGCAAGAAAGCCCGTTGGCGATTTAGGAGAAAAAATCCTTGATAGAATGAACAAATCCCATGAATCAATGGCCAGCTGGGGAGTAAGCCATTTTAAAATAAACCCTGGCGATAAAATTCTGGATATAGGTTGTGGTGGCGGACGAAATATTGAAAGGTTTGCCAGTGAAATATCACATGAAGGCAAAGTTATTGGAATTGATTATTCAGAAGTAAGTGTTGAAAAATCCACTAAATTAAATAAAAAAGCTATTGATGAGGGTAAAGTTGAAGTGATTCAAGGATCAGTTTCTGAAATGCCATTTGATGATAATTCATTTGATATTGTAACAGGTTTTGAAACAATTTATTTCTGGCCAGATTTCATAAATGATTTAAAAGAAGTTAATAGAATCTTAAAAAAGGATGGTTTAGTATTTTTCTGCAATGAAGCAGTTTATCATGAAGGAAAAATGGAAAAATACGAAGATTTAATTGAATTATTGGATATGAAAATTTATTCACAGGAAGTTCTGGCCGAATCACTTGAAAAAACAGGTTTTAAGGATTTTAAAGCTTATGTAAATGATGAAAAGGATTGGATTTGCATTACTGCAAGAAAAATTTAATATATATTAATTTATTAGTATTGCCCGTATACTATACAAAATATAATGTACTTTTAGCTCCTACATTATAATATTTAATATCATAGTATATAATAAATTTAATTCTGAATTTATTTATATATGATAATAAAATTAAATTATATTTTTTGGACTTCCCAATCTTCATTG
>CACZPT010000117.1 GCA_902783085.1 uncultured Methanobrevibacter sp. | reverse complement strand
TTCTAAGGAAGATGAGGTTGAAGATGATGAATCAGAAGAGAAGAAATCTCATTTTTGGTCTAGAAGTAAGGATAAGGATGATTCTAATGATGGTGAATCTTCTGGAGGATTATTTTCATTTGTTCGTGAAAAAACTATTTCAGAAAAAAATGTTGAAGGTATATTGTGGGAACTTGAAATGGGTCTCTTAGAAGCTGATGTGGCTATGGAAGTAGCTACTGCAGTTGTCGAATCTGTAAAAGAAGATTTAGTTGGCCGTAAAATTAAAAGAAGTAGTGATATCACTGAATATACATATAATGCATTAAAAAATGCCGTAGCGGAGATTATTGACGTACCATCTAAATCAATGACAGAAATGATTGAAGAGAAGAAAGCTCAAGGAGAACCACTTGTTGTTATGTTTGTTGGTATTAATGGTACTGGAAAAACAACAACAATTGGTAAATTAGCTAATTATTATTTGAAAAAAGGTTATACACCAGTTATCGCAGCTTCAGATACATTTCGTGCAGGAGCTATTGAACAAGTTACTTATCATGCAGATAATGTGGGTGTTAAAATAATTAAACACCAAAAAGGTTCAGATCCTGCAGCAGTTGCATTTGATGCAGTTGAACACGCTCGTGCTCAAGGAAAAGAATTGGTTTTAATTGATACTGCTGGAAGAATGCAAACTAATACCAATTTAATGGATGAAATGAAAAAAATTAAAAGAGTTTCAAAGCCAGATTTAGTTATTTTTGTGGGTGATGCACTTACAGGTAATGATGCAACTCAACAAGCGGTTAAATTTAACGATGCTATCGATATTGATGGTGTTATTTTAACTAAAGCCGATGCTGATAGTAAAGGTGGAGCATCTCTTTCAATTGGTTATGTAATTAAGAAACCAATCATGTTTTTAGGAATGGGTCAAGGATATGATGATATTAAAGAATATGATGCTGAGTGGATGTTAAACCAATTATTTAGTGAAGACGAAGATGATGTTGAGGAATAACTCATGCGACTTAAAAAATTGATTATTGCTTTAGGGATTATACTGGCTTTACTGATGATTGTAGCGACTGTAGCAACTTTTTTCAGTGGTGATATTAGCCAACCTAAAGAAAATGTTTCAATTGCTGTTACTGGTGATGTAATGTTTGCACGTAATATGGCGGGGGTTTTAAGTTTAGATTCTTCTCCATTTGCAGGTGTTTCCAATGTAACTTCAAAAGTCGATTTATTAATTGTTAATTTTGAAAATGCAGCTACAAATTCCACTAATGCTGTTAAAGGGGATGTTCCTCTCAGATGCAGTCCTGAGTATGTGCCTTTACTTTTAGCTAATAATAATACAATAGCTACTCTTGCAAATAATCATGTTTTTGATTATGGTGTTGGAGGAATGAGGGATACTGTTTCAGTTTTAAATAAAAGTGGAATTGTTGCTATTGGTGCTGGTGAAAATGAAACAGAAGCACATGCCGGTTCAACACAAGTAATTAATGGGCGTAATATAACTGTATTTAATTATATGGATTCAAACAATTTTGCAGAATATGGTTATGAAGTCATGCCTTATGCTAATGGTTCTTCACCAGGTTATTCGGCATATGGTAGTGATACTGCAAGACAACAAATTTCACAAGCTCGAGGTAATGGTTCTGATTTTATCATAGTTTCAATGCACTTTGGAAATGAATATTCTAGGTCTCCTAATGAAGATCAAATTAGAATATCACATGAATTAATTGATGCAGGTGCAGATGTTGTTATTGGCGCACATCCTCATGTAACACAAGGTATTGAAATGTATAATGGTAAACCAATCTGTTATAGTTTAGGTAATTTCATATTTGATCAATCAAATACTGTAACGCATAGGGCATATTTTGTTCAAATTGATTTAGTTAATGATACTGGACTACTCACTGTTTATCCAGTTAATATTAATGGTTATTTACCTTATTTCATGTCCCCATCTGAAGGTAGTGCTCTTTTAAATGAGTTAAATCCGCAGTGCAGTCAATTAAATATTACTGATGATGGTATTGGAAGATTAATGTTTAATTTAACAACAGATAATTAAATTTTAACACTTCCAATATATTCATATCCTTTTATTTTTTCATAATTTTCTTTAATTTTAAATTCAAAACTATTTTGATTTGAAATATATAAATGGGAAAGAGCTATTCCTATATTAATACCATTCCATTTTTTAAGGATTTTTCTTTTTAAAATATTTTGTTTAACTTTATACACATCAAATCCATCTTTGCAATGTTTAAAATACCAGGGTTGTGAGTTAATTGCCGATGGTGCAAGTTGTGCGGGTTTTAAAGATTCATCTTCATAATCTGAAATTTTTTTAAGACTTTTTCTTTTAAAATCTTCAACATCTCTAGTCATTTTATTTGATTTTCCAAATGAAATTAAAATTACGAAATCAGGATTTTTTTGCTTAATGGAATCTAACCCGTTCCAACAGTTGCCAATACCTATACTCTGGAGATATAAACATACTTGCTGAAAGATAAAACCAATGTTTTCATCATAATTTTCTTTTTTTTTCACTATACAATGCTAAATAAGAAGGTCCACTCCAGCGATTTTTTATATTAACTTCATCTTTTGTTAAAATTTCATAATAATAGTTGATATCGGGATTTAGTGGTTTAACATTGGAAATAAATTTATGAATGGGGGTCATATCTATTTCATCATCTAAATATTTACGACAAGATTTTCTTGAATATATTTGTTTTTCTAAGTCCATTTTACCATTTCCTTTTAGAGATAGCTTTCAGACGTTTTTTATCAATATCTTTTTGTTTATTTGATTTATATTTTTTTTTGCTGGCGATTTGTAACTGTTTGAGAGTTTGGCATTATTGTAACTAAATCAATAGTGTTTTCATGACATCCAAATATCAGTTTAATTTCTTTATAGTCTTTATTTGATGGTGCTTTAAAAATTACTTCATATTCATTATTTCCGCTTCTTTCATATCTTAATGGCTCGTCATACATTACAGTATCAACTATCCATTCTTTTTTTATTCCATTTTGAGTTAATCTCTCATTAAAATGTTTATTTTCAAAACACCATTCAATACTTTCAGTTTCCCCAACAATGAATTTATCAAAAACATTCATTATTTATTCTTTGTTTGGTTTAGTATATAATTTCTAGCAATTTAGGTTTAAATAGGAGTTGTTTTAAATTATAATATATGGGCGAACAACATCAATGGGATTCATCTCTTTCATTTATATTTGCAATGATTGGTGCAGCTGTTGGATTAGGAAATATATGGCGTTTTAGTTATGTTCTTTATTCTAATGGTGGGGGGTCATTTTTTATCCCATATTTTATTGCAATTGCAATAATGGGGATTCCGTTTTTAATATTGGAATATGGTGTAGGATTTAGTTTTAATGATTCATTTTCTAATATTTTAAAAAAAATCAATCCAAAATTTGAAATTATTGCTTGGATATTAATTCTATTAATTTTTGTTGTTGTTATTTATTATATGGTTATTTTGGGTTGGGATTTAGTATATTTATTAAGCAGTTTTAATTTTGGATGGGGAACTGATACTGCAGCGTATTTTGCTAATACTGTTGGGGGTAGTTCTAATTTATCAAATTCCGGTTTTTTACTTATTCCAACTACAATTTGTGTAATTTTGATGTGGGGAGTTTTATTATATATTTCACATAAATCTGTTGATGATGGTATTGGTAAATTTTCAAAAATTTTAATTCCATTACTTTTTATTATCATGGGAATCATTATAATTTATGCATTAACTCTTCCGGGTGCAGGAATAGGTATTGATGCATTATTAAAACCTAATTGGGCAATGCTTTTGGATGTTAATATTTGGCTGGCTGCTTTTGCACAAATTATATTTTCATTAAGTATGGGTCAAGCTATTGCACTTACATATGCGAGTTATTTACCTGAAAAATCTAAATTAACAGATAATGTATTAATTGTTGTTGCATCAAATTCAGCATTTGAAATATTTACTGCATTTGGAGTATTTTCTATTTTAGGTTTCATGTCTTTAAATTCGGGCATACCTATTAATGAATTAGTAACTGAGGGTACAGGTTTGATTTTCATTGTTTTTCCAAGGATATTTAATTTAATGGGTCCTTTGGGCCATATTATAGCTCCATTGCTATTTGTAGCTATTTTATTTGCAGGTATTACATCAGCATTAGGATTTTTTGAACCTATTCTTAATTCAATTTCTTCTAAATTTGGTATGTCTCGTAAAAAAACAGCTTTAATGTTAACTGTTATTGGATGTATTTTTTCTGTAATGTTAACAACTGGGATTAGTAGTTATTTGGTGAGAATTATTGATTCATTTGTTAATGAGTTTGGGATTCTTCTTTTAATTGGAGTTCAATGTATATTATTTGCATGGGTTTATGGTCTTGATTCATTAATTCCTATTTTAAATGAAAATGGTGTATTGAAGGTTGGTAAATTATGGAAAGTTATTATTAAATATGTATTGCCTGTATTTTTAATTATAATTTGGGTAATGGGTATTATTAAGTTATTTTCCGATGCGGCAAGGTTTGAATTAATTATTGATTCAATTATAATAGTTGCTGTTTTGGTAATTGGTTTTGTTTTAACAAAAATGAAAGCAATCAATTAATTTTTTCTTTTTCCTGTAGATTGCTCAATTTAAAAAATATTTTTCATGAATCATATTTGATTTGATTAAAAATAGGTTCATTATTTTACAATATTTCATGTTCAGATATTATTTTAATGACATGTTATTGTATTTATTTTGATAGTTATGGTGAGGTTATTTTGGAAGATATTAATTAGCTAAAAAATAGCTAATTTAAAACATCTTTTAGTCTGTCTTTAAATCCTTTTTCAACATGTTTAATTTCTTCACCACTAATTTCAGCAAATTCACTAAGGATTTTTTTCTGTTTTTGATTTAATTTTTTAGGAACAACAACTTTAACATTAACATAGAGATTTCCTCTACCTTGATGTCTAACGGAGTTCATTCCTTGACCTTTTAATTTAAAAACAGTTCCGCTTTGTGTTCCAGGCACGATTTTAAATTCTACTTCTTTACCTTCAATTGTAGGAATACTTATTATATCCCCTAATGCTGCTTGTGGGAAGCTGATTTGCTGTTCATAGTATAAATGTTCTCCATCACGTTCAAATTGTTTATTTCTTTTAATATGGACTGATACTATAAGGTCGCCTTCAAGTCCCGGTGCTTCTCCACAGTTTCCTTCACCACTTACTCTTAAATGATTTCCCTCATCAACACCTTTAGGTATTTCAAGTTTAATGGTTTTTGTTTTTCTAACACTGCCTTTTCCACGACATTCTTCACATGGGTCAGTAATAATTTTACCTGTTCCACCACATTCACGACATGGTCTAACATTCATCATTTGACCGAGGAAGGTGTTACTAACTTCTTTAATTTGTCCTGTACCCTTACAGGTAGGGCATGTTTTAGGTTCAATTCCGGGTTTGGATTTTGAACCATTACATGTTGGACATATTTCACTTCTAGTAATTTTAATTTCTTTTTCACAGCCGTCAAAGGCTTCTTTTAAATCTATGGTAATATCAGTATAGATATCTGAACCTCTTTGTGGTCCACCTCTTCCGCCTCTTGAACGTGATCCTCCACCAAAACCAAACATTTCAAAGATGTTTCCAATGTCAAATCCTTGGAAAATATCTTCAAAGTTTACATTTTGATAGAAATCTTCAGCTGTAAATCCGTCCATTCCTGCATGACCGAATTGATCATATCTTTTACGTTTTTCATCATCGGATAATACTGCGTAAGCTTCACTTATTTCTTTGAATTTTTCTTCAGAACCTTCTTCTTCACTTACATCTGGGTGGTATTTCATAGCTAGTTTACGATAAGCTTTTTTAATTTCCTTTTCATTGGCATTTTTGTCCACTCCAAGGACTTCGTAATAATCTCGCTTGTCTGCCATTTATTCACCTTTAAAAAAATTAAATTAGAAAAATAATAATGTTTTATCTTAGTGCTAGTTTAGTTTTTTGATTCTGATTCTGATTACCTAACATATTAAGATAAAACATTTAATTAATTTAATCTAATCGTCTTTTACTTTGTAGTCTGCATCAATTGTGTCGTCATCAGCATTATTATCTTGTGCACCAGCATTAGGGTCTTGACCGGCTGCTTGTTGAGCTTGTGCCTCAGCTTGTGCTTGTTGATAGATTTTCGCACCAATTTCTTGGACTACTTTTTCTAATTCTTCGGTTTTTGATTTAATAGCTTGAATATCGTCTCCAGCTATAAGTTCTCTTAATTCACCAACTAATTTTTCAACATTGGATTTTTCATCTTCAGATATTTTATCTCCGACTTCTTCGATTGTTTTTTCAGATGTGTAAATTAAGGAATCTGCGTTGTTTCTAATTTCAATTTCTTCTTGTTTTTTCTTATCTGCTTCAGCATTCATTTCTGCTTCTTTGATTTTCTGTTCGATTTCTTCATCAGATAATTTTGTGAAAGAAGTAATTGTAATAGCTTGTTCTTTACCGGTTCCTTTATCTTTTGCAGTAACGTTAATAATACCATTTGCATCAATATCAAAGGTTACTTCAATTTGTGGAACACCTCTTGGTGCAGGTGAAATTCCGACTAATTGGAAACGGCCAAGTGAAGTGTTGTCAGCAGCCATTCTTCTTTCACCTTGTAAAACATTAATATCTACAGATGGTTGGTTATCTGCAGCTGTTGAAAAGATTTGACTTTTCTTAGTTGGTATTGTTGTGTTTCTTTCAATTAAAGTAGTTGATACTCCACCAAGAGTTTCAATACCTAAGGATAATGGGGTTACATCTAAAAGAACTAAGTCTTTAATTTCTCCAGCTAATACTCCTCCTTGGAT
>CACZPT010000116.1 GCA_902783085.1 uncultured Methanobrevibacter sp. | reverse complement strand
GGATTATTCAACTTCATATTCCAGAGAAAAAATGGCTGGAACGAAAACAACAAATCAGCACTAAGAACTTGACAGTCCCTTACAAAAATTGTAATAACCTTTATTTATTATTTAAAACAAAAAGATTCATATTATAAATTATTAATTTTTGAGGAGTTACAATGCCAATAAAAGAGGCAGATAAATCATACAATCACGACAAAATAGAAAAAAGAGTTCAAAAGTATTGGGGTGAATTTGAAACTTTCAAAAAAGTAAATGAACTTAGAGAAAATGGTCCAATGTATTCATTTTTAGATGGTCCACCTTATTGTAGTGGTAAGATACATTTAGGCACTGCTTGGAATAAAGTTATTAAAGATTCATACTTACGTTATAAATCAATGAATGGATTTAGCTTAAGAAGACAAGCTGGTTGGGACATGCACGGTCTTCCAATTGAGCATAAAGTAGAACAATTAATGGGAATTAAAAGCAAACAAGAAATCGAAGACACTATCGGAATCGCTTCTTTTGTAGATAAATGTAGAGAATTTGCTATGGAAAACAAAGTGGCTATGGAAGATGAATTTGATCAATTAGGTGTTTGGATGGATTGGGATGATCCATACATGACACTTGATCCTAAATACATGGAATCTTCATGGTGGACATTAAAAAGAGCAAATGAACAAGATTTACTCATAAATGACCAAAGAGTAATTAGCTGGTGTCCTCATTGTGGAACTGCACTTGCAGCTGCTGAAATTGAATATGAAGATAAACAAGATCCATCCATATTTATTAAATTTCCTGTAACTGGTCAGGAAAACACTTATTTCCTGGTTTGGACTACTACTCCATGGACACTTCCGGCTAACTTAGCTATCTGTGCAAATCCTGAGTTTGATTATGTTTATGTTTTAAAAGATGGTGAAACTTTAATCTTAGCTGAAAATTTAATGGAAGATGTATTGGGCAAACAAATTAAGATTCATAAAACTAAAATACCTGCTGAAGAGGAAGGTGAAGAAGACCAAATTATTGAAGAGAAAGAGGTTTTATATGAAGTTATCAAAACAGTTAAAGGTGAGGAATTAATTGGTCTTTCTTATGATTATATTTTAGGTGATGAAATTCCAAAACAAATGGAATTCGACTCTGAAATTGAAAAAGTTCATACTATTTTATCTGGGAATCATGTAGAACTTGGTGAAGGTACTGGTTTTGTACATACTGCACCAGGACATGGTCCAGAGGATTTTGAAGTTGGTCAAGCTAATGGACTTCCAATTTTCTGTCCTGTAGGTGAAGATGGTTGCTTTACAGAAGATGCAGGAAAATATGCCGATAAATTTACAAAAGATGAAAATCCTCAAATCATTCAAGATTTAGAAAATAAAGGGTTAATGTACAGATCAGAAATCATTGAACATAGATATGGTGTATGTTGGAGATGTAAAACTCCAATCATATATATTGCAACTAAACAATGGTTTTTAAAAGTAACTGATATCAAACAAAAAATGTTAGAGGAAATTGGTAAAGTTGAATGGGTACCTAAATGGGCTGGAGAAGGCAGATTCTATGATTGGGTTGATAATGCTCGGGACTGGACAATTTCAAGACAAAGGTACTGGGGTATTCCAATCCCTATTTGGGAATGTCCGGATTGTGGTGAAATCAAGGTTATAGGCTCATTAGATGAATTAAAATCCGAGGCATTAACAGAAATTAATGTATCTGATGCAGAACTTATTCACAGACCTTATGTGGATGAAGTTGAAGTAAAATGTGACAAGTGTGGTTGTGCAATTAAAAGGATTCCTGATGTATTGGATGTTTGGATTGATTCTGGAGTTGCTGGCTGGGCTTCACTTTACTATCCTGAAGAAAAAGAAAAATTCCAAAATTGGTTCCCATATGATTTTATAACTGAAGGTCATGACCAAACTAGAGGATGGTTCTACTCACAATTAGGTACTGGAGTAATTTCTATGGGTCAAAGTCCGTATCAAAAAGTATTAATGCACGGATTTGTATTAGATGATAAAGGAAATAAAATGTCTAAATCATTAGGTAATGTTGTAGCTCCAGAAGAGGTAATTGAAAAATATGGTGCAGATGTATTGAGATTTTACTTATTATGGGCTTCAAAGCCATGGGACGATTTAAAATTTGTTTGGGATGAACTTTTAAATATTAATAAAATGTTTAATATTTTATGGAATGTTTATGTATTTTCAACCACTTACATGTCTTTAGATAACTTTAATCCAATTGAATTAACCGATAAAGATATTAATTTAAGGTCTGAAGATAAATGGATAATATCTAGGGCAAATACATTAATAAAAGAAGTTGGTGAAGATTTGGATAAGTTGTTCTTCCATAAAGCCACAAGAAAAATTAATAATTTCATTTTAGAAGATTTAAGCCGCTGGTATGTAAGACTTATTCGTGGAAGAACTTGGGTTGAAAGTGATGATCCAGATAAATTAGGTGCTTATTACAGTTTATACACTGCACTTATTAAGTTAATTTCAGTTTTATGTCCAATAGCCCCACATGTATCAGAAGAAATCTATGAAAACCTTGTAAAGGGAGTTAATCCTGATGCACCTGAAAGTATCCATATGAATGATTGGGGATATGATGAAGATGCAATTGATGTGGAACTTGAAGCGAAAATGGATGTTGTTCGTAATGTAATTGATGCATCTATTAGAGCACGTGATATAGCCCAATACAAACTCAGATGGCCGGTTTCAGATATTACTGTTGTATCTCAGGATGACAATATCTTAAAAGCTATTGAAGAGTTAACTGATATTATTAAAGATCAATCAAATACTAAAGAAGTTTTATGTGCTAGCGAATTTGAGAAACTATCATTTAATGCAAAACCAAATCTTAAAAACTTAGGTCCAAGACTTAAAGGAGATATGGGTAAAGTAATGAAAGCATTAAAAGACGGTGATGGCAATCAAATTAAAGCGGATTTAGAAACTAATGGAAGTATAACTATTGAAGGTCACGAATTATCTGGCGATGATGTATTATTCGATTCAGAACTTCCAGATGATTTTGTTTCATCAGAGTTTGATGGTGGAAATGTATTTGTAAATACTAATATTACTTTAGAAATCAAACAAGAAGCTATGGCTCGTGAATTAATTAGAAGAATTCAAGACATGAGAAAGAATCTTGATTTGGATGTTGAAGCCAATATTAATGTTGATGTTGAATCTTCAACTGAATTTAAAGATTTAATTGTACCACAAGCAGAATTTATATCTCATGAAGTAAGAGCAAACAGCTTTATTATAACTGATAGTGAAGAATGCAGTAAAGACTCTAAAGATTATACTAAAGAATGGGATATTGAAGGAGAAAAAGTAATTATTTCAATTAAAAATTAAGGGTGTTAACATGACTTTAGCTGATTCTGAAATTGAATATATTGAAGGAATCCTTGGTAGGAAAATGAATGAATTGGAAGAAGGAATG
>CACZPT010000115.1 GCA_902783085.1 uncultured Methanobrevibacter sp. | reverse complement strand
CGCACGGCTCATAGGGTATAAAAGCAGTGCTCTGACTAATACCTGGGATACCGTGAGGCCACGGGTTCGAATCCCGTTCCCGGCATAATTAAATCCCAGGTATTCAATTTATAGCTATTTTTTTGAAAAAAATTTTATTTAAAACGTAATATTAATATACTTATTTTAAAAAAAATATCAAGTGTTAAATCTTGGGGTGTTGATATTGTTATATAGGGAACTTGGAAAGACAAAGGAGAAAGTTTCGATTCTGGGTTTTGGAACTATGAGGCTTCCAACTATAAAAAATAATGCGGATATTGACAAAAAAGAAGCCACAGAAATGCTTACCTATGGAATCGAAAATGGAATTAACTTGATTGATACTGCATATCCATACCATAGTAAAACATTAGATGGTCCTGGGAACAGTGAGGGATTTATTGGTAATTTTTTAAAAGAGAATTCATATAGGGACGATGTTTTGATTTCTACAAAATCTCCAATATGGTTAGTTGAAAAACACCAAGATTTTGAAAATTATTTTGAAAAACAATTGAAAGATCTTCAAACAGATTATGTTGATATCTATTTACTTCATTCACTTAATGAAACGGATTGGGAAAAAATTAAAGAATTGCAAGTTTTGGACTTCTTAGATGATTGTTTGAGTTCAAATAAGGTAAAACATGTTGGATTTTCATCACATATGGAAATTGATTATGTAATTGAAATTCTTGATGAATATCCTAAATGGGAAGTTGTTTTAACTCAAATGAATTATTTGGATGAATATTATCAGAGCGGTGTTATGGGGCTTGATTACTTAAAAGAAGTGAATCTTGGAAGTATGGTGATGGAACCTCTAAGAGGTGGTAGATTAGTTCAAAATATTCCACCATCCGTTATGGAATTATGGGATATGGCCGAGAAAAAAAGAACACCACTCCAATGGGCTTTACAATATTTATTTAATAGGGATGATGTTCATTGTGTTTTAAGTGGAATGTCTTCCTTAGAGCAAGTTAAAGAAAATATCCGGATAGCATCTGAAATTGATATTATTAGTGATAATGATCAAGAATTGATTAGGGAAGTTGCAAGAGAATATAAAACATTTACTGGAAATGACTGTACCCGATGCGGATATTGTATGCCTTGTCCATATGGTGTAGATATTATTAATTGTTTAACTGAATATAACATTGCACAAATGATGGGCACTCCAAAAGCAAGTGCAATGCAGTATTTTACATTAATTGATGATGATTCAAGAGCAGATAGCTGTATTAGATGTATGGAATGTGAATTTATTTGTCCACAAATGTTAAACATTCCAGATGAACTTGAAAAAGTTAATGAATACTTTGGTGATGAATTTAATCATTTTAGGTGAAAAAATGCCAACTAGGTATATTGGTGACGGGTATTGGGAAATTATAAGTCGTCAAATGAGTATTGTAACTAGAAGTGAACAACAAAGATTTAAAGATTCGAAAATAGCTGTTATTGGTTGTGGCGGAATCGGAGGCCAAACAATAGAAATGCTTGCAAGAATGGGTGTTGGAGAACTTAATCTTGTAGATGAAGATGCATTTGATTTATCTAATCTTAATAGGCAAACATTAGTAACTGTTAATGATTTGGGTCTTGATAAAAGTGAAGTTGCTCGTGAAAAAATCAGATTGATTAATCCGTATGTGAAAGTAAATTCATTTAAAAAACATGTTAATACCGAAAATGTTAATGAAGTTATTGATGATGCTGATATTGTGATTGATGCTCTAGACAATGTATTGACGAGAGTTATCATTTCAAGAAAAGCAAAAGAGAATAAAATCCCATATATTCATGGTGCGATTCATGGAACTTTAGGCCAAATAACTACCTTTATGCCTGAAGATAAAGCAGGTTATGAGGAAATATTTAATCTGCCATCCAAAGGAAAAGAATTAACTGAAGATGTATTAGCCGAACTTTCAAAAGTAACGTCTGGTGTTCCACCAGTTATTGGACCAACACCTAACTTAATCGGATGTCTTGAGGCTATTGAAGCTTTTAAAATAATCACCGGCATAGGTAAAGTTACTGTTGCACCAGAAATTTTAACATTTGATTTATTAGATTTGGGCTCATTTTCCAAAGAAGAACTTTAAACATTAAATCAATATTCTTATTTTTTCTTATTCTATATTGAATAAAATGTAGTTAATTTAATAAAATTCTATACAAAATTCTAATTAGAAATAATAAACATTCACATTCATATACTATAAACAACAAAATAGCTATTAAATGTACTATTTCTCAAAACATTTATATAATATGAAGTGGAAAACTATTTCCTAGGTAGGAAGATATTTTCCGACTATCTTTTGAAAACTTCTATATTAAAGAAAATATTGGAGTATGATTTGATGAGTGAAATCGACGAAGAAAAAATGAAAATTGTTGTAGAACAAATGAAAGAAGATAATATTAAATTTATCCGATTACAGTTTGTAGATATAAATGGTACTGTTAAAAACATCGTTATTCCATTTAAAGAAGATGAAGTAGAAGACTTATTTACCGAAGGTATGTTATTCGACGGATCATCAATTGACGGATTCGTTGGAATTAACGAAAGTGATCTTGTTTTAAAACCAGATATTAATACATATTCAAGATTATCTTGGAGGCCTGAAGAATCTGCAGTATGTAGATTTATATGTGATGTGTGGACTCCAGAACATGAACCATTTGTTGGAGACCCAAGAAGTATCTTAAAAAAATCCTTAGCAAAAATTGCAAAAATGGGGTTACAATATAACATTGGTCCAGAACCAGAATTCTTTATTGTTGATATTGATGATGAAGGATATCCAATGCCATACGACCGTGCAGGATACTTTGACGTAGAACCTCTTGATAAAGGTCCTGATTTCAGAAGAGAATTAACCTTAAACTTAGAAGAACTTGATTTTGAAGTCGAAGCATCTCACCACGAAGTAGCTCCGGGACAAAATGAAATCGCATTTAAATTTAAAGATGCATTAAAAACTGCAGATGCAGTAATTACATTCAAACAAGCTATTAAAGCTATTGTAGATAACATGGCTACATTTGACCAAATGGATTATAGAGTAACATTTATGCCAAAACCATTTTTCGGTGTAAACGGAAGTGGTATGCATTGTCACCAATCTGTATTCAAAGGAGAAAAAAACTTGTTTTCCGACCCTAATAGTGATACCGGATTATCAAAAGATGCATTACACTTTATGGGTGGATTACTTAAACACGCTCCTGCAATAACCGCTATTACTAATCCAATTGTAAACTCATACAAACGTTTAGTACCAGGTTATGAAGCACCTGTATACAGAGCATATGGTCTTAAAAATAGATCTGCTTTAATCAGAGTTCCAGCAGCACGTGGAAAAGCAACACGTATTGAATATAGAGCTCCCGACCCAGCATGTAACCCATATTTAGCATTTGCTGTTATGTTAGAAGCAGGTATTAATGGAATCGTTAATAAAATTGACCCTGGTGAACCAACCGAAATCAATATTTATGAATTAACTGAAGAAGAAAGGGAAGCAATGGGCATTAAAGTATTGCCATCTAGTTTATGGGAAGCTTACCATGCACTCGAAGAAGACCCTCTTATACTTGGATCTTTAGGTGACCACATTAGTTCAAAATTCTTAGAACTCAAGTATAAAGAATGGGACGAATATAGAGTTCAAGTATTCGGATATGAACAAAGAAAATATTTAGATATCTAAATTATTATTTCTTTGTTTTTTATTATTCTGATACAATATTTAAGGGAGCTATTTTATGTCAGAATCAGAGCACCGAATGATTGAAATTCTAAGAATCTTAAATAAACAAAATAAACCCACCGGGTCTAAATTAATCGCTGATGAATTAAAAGATAAAGGTTTTAACTTAGGTGAACGTGCAGTCAGATATCACATGCAGATATTAGACGAAAAAGGCTATACTGAAAAAATGGGATATTCTGGAAGACAAATTACTAATTTAGGCCGTGAAAAACTTGAAAAAGGATTAATATATGATCAAGTTGATTTCATATACTCAAAATTTGAAGAATTAATTTATTTAACTGACTTCAACTATATGGATAAAACCGGAAATGTTGTAGTTAACACTTCGACTGTTTATGATGAAGATAGCTACAATATAATTAAAGATGTTTTTCAAAGTGGTCTTTCTGTGAGTCCTTACATTAATATAAATTATGTTAAAAATAATAGTGAAATTGAAATAAAAACAATATGCGGTACAACAATTGACGGAATTTTACTTAATGAAGGAATAGCTTCACAACCATTATATGGAGGACTACTAAAAATTGAAGATTATGAACCAATAGAGTTTAAAGAATTAATTTCTTACAAAAAAACATCAATAACTCCACTTGATGCATTTATAGCTCCCAAAATGACATCAGTGTTAGATGTGATTAATGAAGGCACAGGTTACATTCCTGCAAACTTCAGATTAATCCCCAGTGTGGGAAAAGACAAAACTATTGAAATTTTAAATAAGTTAAAAAATATCGGAATTAATGGAGTAATATCAATTTCAGATGAAGGTGAAAACACTTTAGGAATACCAGTTACATCTGGAATGGTTGGAATTGCTATTATTGGAGGCATCACCCCATTTTGTGCGGCTCAAGAGCTTGGATATGATATTAATATAAAAATTGGTGAAGATTTAGAAAATTTTAAGAACTTATCTCCAATTGTAGAAAATGCGAATACTAAATTAAAAGAAAGTAAAGTTAAGCATGACTCTAAAATTCCATTTTTACTATCAAAATCTTGGAATTTAATTCAGCAGGTTGATTTTGATGTAAGGAAAAAAACTGGAAATATAATTTCCAATGTATCATACATTCCTAAAGATTACTTGGATAATGCATTAAACACAATGGGGGAAGTATATGATGCTAATCCCAAATTTATTAACCCATTTTATAAAATTATTCCACATCCAAGTGATGAGAAAAAAGTTGGAATAGCTACAGTTTGTAGTTTAAGTATTGATGGACTATTAATAAAAAATGGTATAATGAGTACACCAAAATACGGAGGATTGCTAGAACTAACTGAACCCCCACTATTCATTGATTTAATCTCATATACTGGTTCTACTGTTGATCCACACAATATATTTATTGCAAAAAATATGACTTCAATAACAAGTAATGTAGAACCAACTAGATTACTTGCCAGTGTAAAAGAAATACCATTCATTGCAAGAGATTATAGTGTGGAATTCTTAGATAAATTATCAAAAATCGGTTTTTCAATACATAAAATCGGTAAACCAAGAGAATTAGTTTATAATGCTAAAGTTGACAATTATAATTTTGGAATCGTAGCCGGCAGTGGTCTTAATACCATTGCAGCTATTAAAGAAAAAAATATTAATATTAATGTAAAAGCAGTAGAAAAATTAATACCTTTCGAAGAAATGGATAAACTGTAGTTAAACTACAGTAACGTCCACAGCTTCACCATCTTTTGGATAATGAGTAAACTCAATTAAATCTTCTTGAATTTCTAAAACATCTATCTCTATAGTTGGACTTAAATGAGTCTCATCAAGAGACACCAACATTTTAAAACCTGGTTTTCCAAAATATTCAGAAAAATCCATATTTAACACTTCACCTTCAGCGAAAATTCTATTATAAGAAATTTCCAAGTTATCATGAATTTTAACATTTTCTTTTAAATATTGTACAGCTTCATTTACAGACATTTCACATTCTTTCATAAAATCCACCTCATTAACAAAGATTATGAATTTCATAATATAAAAATTGTTCGTAATTAGTAGAACAAAATAAAAATTTATAAAAAAGATTTAATTAAAAGTCAATTTCAATAGTAACTTCCCTATCATCAGTAATATGATTCATTTCAAGTAAATCATCATAAATCTCATTAAAATCAATTTCTACAGCCTGATTTAAAATTTCACCATTTAACTGTAAATTAACTCTAAGTCCTTCCCCAGTTTCTTCATCTTCTTCAAGAATACCTAAAACTTCACCCGGAGCAAAAATACGATTGTAAGAAATTTCTAAAGTATCTCCAACATTAACATTGTTTCTCACATATTCAATTGCTTCATCTACCGTTAATAAAATCTCTTCCACCACAATAATCACCTTACAATCTAAAAAAAATAAAAAAAGAAAGAGGAATTATAAATTCCTATATTCTCTGATTGAAGTATATTCGTCGTCTAATTCACCATAACTGGATAATTTTTCTTTGTTAGCTTCAGCATCTAAATAAAGATTACCTTTACCATTAAGACCAATATCACCAGTATATTTGATGTATTTACCTTCAAAAGTTACGCCATCAACTTCCGGATCAACAACAATACCATCAAGTACAAATCCTTCAAGTAATCTGCCTAAGAATCCATGAATAACAATGTTACCATTTTTCATTTGTCCACCAGGCCAACGGTTTACATCACCGTCAATTTCAATGATACCTTTAGTCATGTGAATACCAGCTAAGATATCACAGTTACCTTTAACATGAATTCTTCCACCAGTTAAACATTCACCACATTGTTTACCGGCATTACCTCCAACAACAATTTGTCCACCAGTCATACCTCTCCATTCACCAATGTAAGAAGCACCAGTGAATTCTTTAGTATTACCAGTGATTTCAAGGTATCCGCCAGACATTTCTCTTCCAGCGTGAGCAGCTGCATCCCCTTTAACGAGAATG
>CACZPT010000114.1 GCA_902783085.1 uncultured Methanobrevibacter sp. | reverse complement strand
TTTATTTAGAAAATTAATGTATTTGATATGTGTATGTATAATTCGTAATACTTTTATTTTTAGATTTAACAAAAAAATTAATTATTAAGAACACTCAATAATAAAAAATTAGGCATTCATATTCGCGAAATCAGTACTAAAACGGACACCCTCTGGTGTAAATTGATGTAGGATATTGAATTTTTTTTGTTTTTACATTCTAAAATTAATTCATCATTAAAATTTTTAAATTTATAGGATTTTGTATTAACTTTATCATTTTTAATTAATCTTGAACTTCCTATATATTTTGATTACCAACTGTAAAAATGTTTATTGGAATTAAAAAATGAATATAATTTTTTAAAGTAATTTTAAAGCATATTTCAACTCGATTTAAGCTTCAAAATACTGTCGATAATAGGCCAAATTATGGGGGTTGCTTTATATAGGATATTCTTTAATCTAAGATAAATTACACATAAATATTAAATATTTTGTAAAATAAAATTAATACTGTTGTTAGTATGATAATCTTCTATGGGTAAACTATAGATATTATCTAAGAAATTTAGAGAGTTTAGAGATACGAATTAATTTTGAGGGGTAATGTTGGAAGTTAATGGTTTTGCAAAGGGTTTTAGTGAAACCCTAATTAAATCAAAAAAATATTGGATTATATATTTAATAGTTATTACAATTACTTGTTTGTCTACAATTAAATTTAAAAATCTGCCGAATCCCCAATTTGTAGTGCCTGTGTTTATTATTATTGCATTTTTGGGAATTTTTTGCATTGTTTATTATTTCATGCATAATTCTAAAGAAGAATTGTATAAGGTTGCATTTGTTATTATAGTATGTTTTGGTATTATATCGGCATTGATTGTGCCAATTGTTGATGTTAGTGACGAATTGGAGCACCTTACACGGGCGGAGATTACTTCTCAAGGAGTATTGTTTCCTCATTGGGTGAATGGCGAACATCATCTGGATAGATTATATAATCATTCAGATGAAGGACGATATAGTTCAAGGCTTAATACGGATGTGGGTTTTGAAACATCGCAGAGTCATATGTTCTTTTTAAAAAATCGGGAACATACTGTTTTTGAAACGTCGGACGATACGGCTAGGATAAATAAATCAACTATACTTGATGGATCTGCTTTTGAGCAAAATCCGTTTTATGGATATTTGCCTCAAGCGATAGGTATTTTTTTAGCTAAATTATTTGATATGAATGTTATTTGGATGCTGTGGCTTGGAAGAATATTTAATCTAATTTTTTATGCGGGGTTAATATCTTTAGCTATTAAAAAAACGCCTGTTTTAAAGATTCCGCTTTTATGTGTGGCATGTATTCCTCTTTCGATTTATCAGGCTGCTTCGGTTAGTATTGATTCTATGATAATTGGTTTGGGAATACTTACAATAGCATATTTCATATATTTATATAAAGCGGATGCTGATTCGCTTGAAATTAAAGATGTTGCTGTATTTTGTGTGCTTTCGTTTTTATTAGGTCTTTGTAAGTTGCCTTATCTTGCATTTGTTTTTTTAATATTGTTGGTTCCAAAAGGGAATTTTAAAAACAAGAATATTTTAATGTATATGTTGCTGGGAATCATGATTGTTGCTTTGCTGGGTGTGTTATGGAGTACTTATTCAACACCTGCTTTAATGCATTCATGGAGATCTAAACTTAATTATATGAATCCTTCTCTACAATTGGAGTTTTTAATTAATCATCCTATTAAGATATTGTATTTTTTAAAACAGATTTTTACATTCAATCTTGGATCTATTTTATCTGGATTTTTCAATTTCTTCGGAGCGAATAATCCTAATCATTATTCAGATCATTATACTTTCATTACAGTTTTAATCTGGATATTTTTAGTATTTACATTATTATTTTATCCCAATAAAAGTGAATTTAATTTTAAAGCCAGATTTGGTTCGTTAATTATAGTATTAATAGTATATGTGGGAACTTGTTTCATTCAGTTATTAACTTGGGCTGATGTGGGCGGTTCGGCTTTAGGTATTAGTACTAGATATTTCTTACCTCTATTTGCTCTACTTCCGATTATTGTTTCATTGAAAATAAAAAAATTCGATGGTTTTAAAGAAAATTATGATAAGTATGCAATGGTGTTTATAATTGCTTTCATGGCAACGTTAATATTGGCATTTACCACAAAATACTACTAAAATTTGATTATTATGGGTTTTAATGAATTTAAAGATGTTTTTGTTGAATCAAAAAAGTATTGGTTGATTTATTTAATTTTAATAGTTATTTTAAGTTTTTCAACTATGACTTATAAAAATATTATTGATCCGACATTTGAATTGGTGGCATTATTAATTGTTGCAATTGTTGGAGTATTATGTATTGTTTATTATTTTATGCACGATTCGGAAAATGAATTGTATAAATTTGCTTTTGTAATCATATTATGCTTTGGTATTATGACTTCGTTTATTGTACCTATATGTGATGTTAGTGATGAAACTGAGCATCTTGCAAGGGCGGAATTAACTTCCAGGGGAGTATTTATTCCTCATTGGACAGGACATGATTTAGGAGTTGAAAGAGCGTATAACTTAACTGGGGAGTATAATATTCCCCATTATAACAAGGGCGCAGGATATGAGTCCATAGTGTCTGTGAAATTTTTCACGGAATTTCTGGGAAAAACTGTGGGGCAAACGCCTAATGATACAAATAAAATCAATCACACGCCAACTTTAGTTGTTTCATCATTTGAACAAAATCCTTTTTATGGTTACTTGCCTCAAGCGGTGGGTATGATTATTACTAAATTATTAGATTTAAATGTAATCTGGTTAATGTGGCTTGGACGAATTTTCAATTTAATCTGTTATGCGGGATTAATATCTCTTGCTATTAAGAAAACGCCAGTTTTAAAACTGCCTTTGCTTGTTGTGGCATGTATTCCTATTTCGTTATATCAGGCAGCATCCTTAAGTATTGATTCGATGATAATTGGTCTGGGAATACTTTCGATAAGCTACTTTTTATACTTATATAAAGCTGATAAAAACTCATTAGGCACAAATGAAGTTGTGAAATTCAGCATTTTATGCTTGCTATTAGGCCTTTGTAAATTACCTTATTTGGCATTCATATTATTATTGCTGCTCGTTCCAACAGAAAACTTTAAAAAAGGCAAAAAAATTATTCCATATATCATAATATGCATGATAATTGTTGGAGCGATAGGGATTTTATGGAGTAAATATTCCACACCTACATTAATGCACTCTTGGAGATCTAGACTCAGATTCATTAACTCAACAGCACAAATGGATTATATTACTTCACATCCAATGTTTTCACTAAAATTCATATATCAACTCTTCACTAATAGTTTATCCCATGTTATTTATGGTGTATTTAATTTCTTTGGAGCAGCTCAAAAGGTACATTATTCAGACAGTTATCACTTAATAGTAATTACATTAATATCATTTGTAGTAATTACTTTATTGGCTTATCCGAAAAATATTAAATTTGATTCAAAAACAAAAATAGGAGTATTAGCTATATTATTAATAATATATGTTGGAACTGCTTTTATTCAATTATTAACCTGGGCAAGTGTTGGTTATTTAAATTTAGGACTTTCTACACGTTATTTCATACCATTATTTGCTCTACTCCCAATTATTGTTTCATTGAAAATAAAAAAATTCAATGTATCTAAAGAAAATTATGATAAGTATGCAATGGTGTTTATAATTGCTTTTATGGCGACTTTAATCATGTCTTTCGCTACAAAATATTATTAAGAGTGTTCCGAATAAATCAAATTTTAATGAAAAAGTAATACTAATATAAAATATTTATAAAAAAAGATAAAATAGTAAATA
>CACZPT010000113.1 GCA_902783085.1 uncultured Methanobrevibacter sp. | reverse complement strand
TTTCTTTCTCATTGATTGAATCATTAATTGACATGATATAATATTTATCACTCAAAGTTAATAAACTTAAGGTAATATACTATACATTTAAAAAAATAAGTGGGAAAAAGTTATTATTTATTTTATGTATTTATTTCATTTTCCAACATAACGGTTTTTTTTGTCTGTTTCCATATTTTGGTGTTGTGTTTTTGTAGTTTATGACCGTTGGGGCATGTTCAATAACTGTAATCTTAGATAAATGGGAAATTATACTTGGAAAATTCTCATATTTCGTCTGAATCTCTTTTTATAAAGTGTTGCAAGTTGTTTATTGGGTATGTGAACATCTCGGCCACGATTGTGTATTTGTTTAATAATGTCTTCTTTCCAATAGCCGTTGTCCACAACTAAAGGAATTTCAAATCCATTATCTCTATACAATGCTTCATATTCGTTAAAACTGGAACAAACATTATATGGTCTTTCAGATAAGGGGTTGCCATTGAGTATTATGTTAATCCAGAATCCATTTCAACAATGTTGTGCACTAAATATCCACATTCAATGTATCTTCATTTGTCAAAATAATTTCATAAACAGTTTCTAAAATTGCACGAATCTGCTTTTCACTAGAACATTAAACGAAGAAGCATTAGCTTTAACAGTAGTACTATCTACAGTTAAAGACCCTATTTTAACATATCTAAGTCTTCAGTGAATTTATTAACTTCAACTAATGTTAAAACAATAATCTCTGCAAATTCTTTATAAAAACGATTTAAAGTTCTGAAATCAGAACCATCAACATCACATAAATAAATATACGGCATATCTGTTTTAACACTACGGCCCAGCTCCCGACTAGATTTAACACTATCAATATAACCCAGAATAATGGTTATTAATGAAATATGGGGATGATATGCAGGATTACTTGGAGTATCCCAATGAAGTTCCCACCATTGGGAAAAATCAACACGTTCAACAATTCTCTACCAAAAAGTAAAGATGATTATCAGGAATAAAATCCCGAATATTTTCAATAGAAATCTTACAACTGATATCATCTGCTCTTATAGCCATAAAAAAACACCAAAATATATGTTAATCAATATATAATATATTTATTTTACTCAAATATAGAATTAACGCCATTATAATAAAAATAACAAAGTTAGCAATACTTAATTAAAAATAAATATGAAAATTTTGAGTCATATTAAGCTAACTTTGAAATAAAACTAACTTTTTTTGATATTCTTTCATTATTATGATAATTGAATTATTTGGACTTTTGAGAAGTCTGGTATTTTAAAAGTTTTTAAAAGCAATTATTCGTTGGTTATTTTCATAAATCTTTCTTTAATCTCAATAGGTGTTAAATCAATTATCGGAGCTTGTGAATTACCTGGTTCACATTTTGCTTCAATAAAATTGCAATTTTCATCCTTAATTAATTTAAGCAAATCAACTTCATCTAAATCATAACTTTCAAAGCCAATACTTTTAGCTATTTCTTTCAAATCCAATTCGGAAGCATATGTCACTTGATTTCCTGTTGAACCGTATGCACCATTGTTTATCACAATCCATGTTAAATTTCTAGGTTTTAATGCATTTGCGGTTACAAGTGATCCCATATTCATTAATAGTGCTCCGTCACCGTCGATTACAACAATGTCTTTTTCTGGTTTTGCAATAGCTAGTCCCAGCCCTATTGATGATACAAGTCCCATTGATCCAATCATGTAGAAGTTTTCCGGCCTATCACGGATATCATATAGCTCACGTGCTGGAAATCCGATATTGCAAACTACCAATTCATCAGATAATGGCTCTATTATTTTTTCGATAACATCTCGTCTTTGCATTTTATCACCAATATTTAATTTCTAATAGTATGGACACGGGTTTTGACTCTTTTAGGGATAGTTTCCAGGAATTTGACACAGCTCCATATGCATTTTCTGGAGTTTCAGGTTTGAAGAAGTGAAAATCCATTGCTTCAAGTATTTTTGGTGTTGATTTGCCCATAGGTACTTGTCCACAGATGCTTTCTCCTTCAGTTCCTCTGTGGCTCATTATCATCACCAATGGAAATTCGTATAATTCTGTTAGGGATTTCAAGGCGTTTACTGAGTTTCCAAGTCCTGAGTTTTGCATAAGAATTGCTGTTTTCATGCCGCCTAAATATGCTCCAGCACAGAGTCCTATTCCTTCTTCTTCTCTTGTTACTGGTATATGGACAATATTTTCGTCTTCATCAAGCATATTCAGTATTTTTGTTAGGTTTACACAGGGGACACTTACAACAAAGTTTATTTCTGCATCTTTTAGTCCATTGTAAATAGCTTCACTACTATCCATTTTTATCATCCTTTATAAGATATTTTAGTAACATATATATTAAATTATTTACTTATTATTATTTATGTTTGATAAACTGCCGGTTTCTTCTAAAACAGAAAAAATTTTAACTAAAGCTCTTGATGAGGAAATTTCTGTTGAAGATGCTAATTATTTGATGAATGTTAAAGGTTCTGATTTTTATCCACTTTTGGCAACCGCTGATTTTTTAAGAAATGAGATTGTTGGGGATGATGTTACTTTTATCAATAACTGCAATATCAACTTCACTAACATTTGCACTGTTAGATGTGGCTTTTGTGCATTTGGCCGGGATGCAGATGATGCTGATGCATATATTTTAAGCGATGAAGAGATTTTATCTAAAGCCGAATTTGCAGTAAAAAGGGGTGCTCGGGAATTTTGTCTGATGGGTGGTGTTTTGGCTGATGCAGATATTGAGTATTATGAACATTTGCTTGAATTACTTAAAGGAAATTATCCGGATGTTTTAATTCATGGTTTTTCACCAACTATGATTAGTGATGCGGCAATTTTGTCTGAAATCAGCATTGAAGAAGCTTTTATGAGACTTAAGGATGCAGGTCTTGACACATTGCCTGGAACTGCAGCTGAGATTTTAACTGATCGTTCAAGAGCGCTGATTTGTCCTGAAAAGGTTTCTACTCAGGAATGGATTGATATTGTTAAAACTGCTCATGATGTTGGTCTTACCAGTTCTGCCACTATTATGTATGGTCATGTGGAAACTTTAGCTGAACGTGTTGAGCATATTGACATTTTAAGAAATATTCAAAGGGAAACCAATGGTTTTACTGAGTTTATTCCAATGACTTTTATGCATGAGTATTCACCTATATTTCTAGAAGGCCAGTCCAATCTCGGGGCTACTGGAAGTGAGGATTTGAAGTTATATGCGGTTTCCAGATTGATGCTGTGGGATTTGATTCCAAACATTCAGGTTTCTTGGGTGAAGATGGGTTATAGATTTGCTCAAATTGCCCTTGCTGCTGGTGCAAATGATTTGGGTGGAACTTTAGGTGGTGATGAGCTATCTGAGGCTTCTGGTGCGCCTGATGGTGTTGATGCTTCAATTGAAACTTTAAGTAAAATCATTAAAGATTTAGGTAGAAATCCGATTGAGAGAAATTCCAAATATAGTGAATTTTATCCGATTGAATCAAACAGGATAGAAATATTATCAAAATAGATTATTATGAAGTTTATTGTTATTGATGGGCTTGATGGTTGTGGAAAAGACACGCAGATTAATTTGCTTGCTGATATGTATAAGAGTAAAGGAAAAAATGTTGTTGTAAGGTCACATCCTTGCGATGATAACAGATATGGCAAAAAATCAAAAGCAGCACTTTTAAAAACAGGCAAGGTTAATCATATAATAGCTACTGTTTACTTTGGACTTGATGCAATCAGATCCCTTCGAAAATATTATCATGATAACAGTATTGATGTTTTAATTTTTTCCAGATATACCTTGGCAGTCATTTACTTGCCGAATGTAGTTAATGTGATTGTATATAAATTAGTATCTTTTATTCTTCCAAAATCTGATTGTATGTTCTTTTTGGATGTATCTCCTGAAGAATCTCTTAGGAGAATAAGTTCTAGAAATGAAGAAACTGAAATGTTTGAAAATATGGAATCATTGATTAAAGCTCGTCAAAAATCAAAGAAAGTTACATATGAATGGAATGTGATTTCAGCTGATGATACCATTGAGAATATTAGCAGTCAAATAAAGGCTAAATGCTTAAAAAGTGATTCATAATACTTATTTTAGTAAAATATTAAATGATTGGGTAATTCAACAACTAAACTAATTATAATACTTCTTTTACACCATTATCTGTAATAATCATCAAGGAATTTAGATTTTCAAGTACAATAGATACGATGGGGTGTGTTTGGATATCTTTATTCATAAAAACCAGTTCTTTTTCAACAATGTCAATCCAATTAACATTATATACAACCACACCATTCACAATTAATCCTAAAAACTCCGGAACAAACCTGTTTTCATTTATAGCTTCAAAATACTTATTATTTGATAGAATCTGTTTTAATACATTATCCATGTTAATCACTCCTTTCATAAACAAATTTAGGAACAGCATCTTTAAATGGATCAAAAGTTTCTCTGTTTTTAACTTCCATACATTTCATACTTACTTTTGAGTGAAGTGAAGACGGCAGTCTTAAAATTCTTTTTAAATCAATTGATACTTTAGCATCAATGGTGGCCAGATTAACTCTTGCCATAGCTTCCACAAGATTTTTATATCTTCTAGGGCCAATATCTCTTTTGAAATAACCCCATTCATCATTATCCAGGTGGTGTCTTGCATTAATAATGTCTTTCATTAATTTAGGGTTAATCCCATCTATTTTTTCATTTCCGACTAGATGCTGAACATTAAATTTGACTTTATCCGTAAAAATCTTGGAGTAACCTATGGGGATGGAGAAATGCTCAAAGTTGAATGCTTTATTTGAAATGTCAGTATTTATAAATTGGGATTTTGGAACTTCCGATCCGGCAACATATTTTAGCACCTCGGAGCGTAATTCACTTCCTGAAATCATCATTTCTTCATCTAAAATCCTGATATGGTAACCCCGTCCGGAATAAATCAAATGAATATTATCAAGACCCAAATCATCCTGTAATGTATCAATCAATGAGTTAACGATTTCTAAAGCTTCACCTAAACAAACTTCACATACACTATCACATTGGCAGCTTCTGATTGGAATGTCTTTAGCATCTACATCAAAAATATATTCTGCTTTCAACCAGTCTTCTCGCCTTTTTGGGTTATTGTAAAAAGCTACTGAGATATAGGATGCAAATGGAGCTTTATATCTTAAAAATTTTCTTAAAGATTCGACTCCTCTAAATGTTTTATATCTATCGTTAGGTCCTCGTCCGTTATGGTCAAAACCAAACTCCCGTTTTTTAATATCATTTTTAATAAATTCTGGAAGATCCTTTTCACTCCATTCTTCACGATAGTATAGTCGACGCTCCTGCATACTTGCTTTAGAAAACATATATAAAAATTTAATTTATAAAGTATTTAATGATTGGTAAAGTGTGAATTTTTAAAAGTATTTAAATTGATTTTTTCAAATATTATTTTATGGAAGAGATTTTTGAAGTAATTGGTGTTGAACATTTAAAAACAATATTGTCTGGTTTAACACCTGAAGAGATTGTAAAACCTGCATATGAGAAATGGTTTCCAACACAAACTACGGGCCATACAATTTTGGATTTGGAAACTGGTGAAGTTAAAGGTTTGGCTATTGAACATAACCAGCTACCGCTTGAAATGATGTTATACATTGAATTATATACTATAAAAGCCAGTGAATATCCAATTGAGCCGGAAGAATTATTCTCAAAAAGTGAATATGTGGAATTTCAGGAGTTCATGGAAGATGAACCCTCAGAATTTGCTCCGGATATGGTGTCTAATTTTTGTTTGGAAAATGATATTGATGAGTATAATCGTAGTGTTGGTATTTTAGCTTATCGATTTAGTAAAATAGATCAAAAGAATTATAATATGTGGGAATCAGCTATTTTAAATAAATATTATGATAAAACTGATGAAAACCATAATCCGTTTAAATTTTCACAGTCAAGTCTTTAATCTTTAGCTTTTTTATCAAGTTGAAATTTTTTACGCCCATAACATGATAAAGGATTATTTATTCCTTTACAAGACTTGTCTGGTTTACATAGCTGTGGCAAGTGGAGTTTAATTTTTTCACAGCTCATAGGCGTGTACCATTTGGTTTCTCCTTCATGATTAATATCTACTTTTTCATGCATTCCAAATCCGAGTTTTGAAATGATATTTATCTTTTCTTGTGGTTGGTCTTCAAATAATGGTGGCGTACAGTTGTCCGCAGCATCAAATATTAAGGGTAAGATTTCATTTTCGGTAATAGTTAAATCAGGATCTAAATCTGATACTTTAATTGTTTCATCTGATGCAAATATCATTGGATATAATCTTGCATATGATGCAAAAGATGTTAAAAGCAGTACAATGGCATCGTTACGTCCGCCTGAGGAAACTCCATTAACTGTATTTTGAATACATGGTGGAAACGCATCAGGATTTAGTTTTCCGGCTTGCACACTACCATAAATTCCGCCGCTGCCTTCATAGTATTGATTATATTTGCTGATTTCAGTTGGAATAAATTCTTTTAGTTCTTCTGATAATTCTAAAATGGTAGGGTGGATTTCTACCCTTGTAGACATATTTTTAATTCTTTCAAGGTATTCTTCAGTTTTTTGCATGATTAAACGGGACAATATTAGTTCCTTAACGCTATCTCCAACTAAAATATTGTACATTCTCTCAGGGCTTCTGTCAATAAATTCAGATTCATAGTTATCTAAAAATTCATCCTGCTGCAAGATGATATTTCCGTTTTCTATAAGTAAATCACTAAGTTTAAGCTTTTTAGATGAGATTACATCTTTTAGGCTCATCCATTTTATTGTACCGTCTACTTTAATTTCATCTAAAATTTCATCAATCAATTCTTCTCTTAATGATGGTGTTAGTTTAGCAAGTCTTTCATGGATTAATGTGGCTTGTGATTCAATAAATAACCTTGTTTCTCTTGAACCAAGATTGAATTGTATTGCAATGGCTTGACATAATACATGAAAGGTAACCACATCGTATTTGTATAGTTCGTCATTTATGAGATATTCATATTCATTTTGAACATAGTTTTTATTATTCTTTTTTTCAATTGCCCATTGTATGCGTTTAAGTGCAAAATCCTTGTAGGATTTAGGTATTATTGTATCATCAGAGATTTTTTGATTGGGAGTGCGGGTAACTTCTTCAATTAAACTTTCATCTTCCTTATTCAACTGATTCAAGTCCCCATATGCTCTAATGATTTCTTTTCCTTCATTTGATAATGGGTTGATAAATGAAATTTCAGACATATTTTTTACTTTTCATTTCATATATTAAAAAATTAACCTATTTTTAAAAGCAATAATTACTTTAACATATTTTTTTGATAATTATTGCAATTATTGTTATTTTTTTTATTTTATTAGCAAAAATTAGTTTTAAATAGCCTTTAATTTTTAAATAATCTAATAAGCTTTATTTTTCAAATTTATTATTCTAATATTAAAAAAATAATACTTTATAAACCATGAATTACATAAATATTTATGCTTAAAAAAAATTGGGAGATTAATTAATGACAAAGATATTTATTTCATGTGCACTTCCTTATGCAAACGGTCCATGTCATTTAGGTCATATTCGTTCGACTTATTTACCGGCAGATATTTATGCACGTTATAATCGTATGGGTGGTAATGATGTGTTGATGGTTTGTGCTACTGATGAACATGGAACTCCAATTGCAGTTAAGGCAGATAAAGAAAAGAAAAAACCTATTGAAATATCTAAAAGATATCATGATATGATTGTTCGTGATGTAGAATCAATGAATATTTCTCTTGATAGTTTCACAAGAACCACTGATGAGATACATTACGAAATCGCACAGAATTTCTTTAAAAAATTATATGATGATGGTTTAATTTACAGACAGGACATTCAGCAGTTATATTGTGAAAACTGTAAGAAGTTTTTACCCGACCGTTATGTTGAAGGTTTATGTCCTGCCTGCGGTGCTGAAGCTCGTGGAGATCATTGTGAAAAGTGTGGAAGAGCACTAGATCCGACTGAACTTGATGAACCTAAATGTTTAACCTGTGGTAATACACCAGTTATTCGTGATACTTATCAATATTCATTTAAATTAAGTGAGTTTGAAGATGATTTAAAAGAATATATAGAAAATAATGATAAATTACCTGCAAACGTTAAAAATTATGCATCCAATTGGCTTAAAGAAGGCCTTAATGATTGGGTTTTGACAAGGGATATGGACTGGGGTATTCCGGTTCCACTAGATGAAGCTGAAGGTAAAGTATTGTATGTATGGATTGAGGCATTCTTAGGTTATATCTCTTCTGCTGCTCAATGGTCAAGAGGTTCAGGCATTAAATGGGAAGATTATTGGAATGATTTTGTTGTTCACTTTATTGGAAAGGACATTATTTATCACCACTCAATATTTTGGCCGGGTCTTTTAAAGGCTTATGGTTGTAAAATGCCTGAT
The DNA here is from genome assembly GCA_902783085.1 of uncultured Methanobrevibacter sp. Lineage (GTDB taxonomy): Archaea > Methanobacteriota > Methanobacteria > Methanobacteriales > Methanobacteriaceae > Methanocatella. The sequence goes on along the minus strand of CACZPT010000113.1, from coordinate 22,679 downwards.
ATGATTTATGCTGGTGAATTTTTATCTCTTGAAGGAGAAAAAATGTCCACTAGTAAAAATTGGGTTATTTGGATTGCTGATTTTGTAAAAGACTTTGAACCTGATTTACTTAGATATTATTTGACAATGAACGCACCTCTAAATAAGGATTCTGACTTTTCATGGGATGATTTCCAAAGAAGAAATAATGATGAGTTGGCAGATGTAATTGGAAACTTCCTTCACAGAACTTTCACATTTACACATAAATTCTTTGATGGTAAAATACCGGAATATAAAAACCCATCAAAAGAAGATTTGGAATTTGAGTCAGCTATTAGGAAGTTGCCTGATAGTGTAGGTGAATATATTGCTGAGTTTGAATTTAGAGAAGGTCTTTTAGAAATATTTAAGGTAGCTAAATTAGGAAATAAATATTTCAATGACTCAGAGCCTTGGAAAGCAATAAAAGAGGATTATCAAAAAGCAGCAAATTGTTTATATCTATCAAATCAACTGGCTAAAGCATTAGCTTATGTATTAAAACCATATATTCCTACAAAAGCTAATGAAATAGCTGATATTATTAATCTGGAAAATCATGATGAATGGAAAGATGCGAAAGTTTTCCTTACTGAAGGATATGAGATTAATAAAGCAAAACCATTATTTAAAAAAATTGATGATGATGTAATCGATTATCAAAAAAATAAATTAAAAGAAAACTTAAAAGAAAATACGGATGATAATATGGCAGATATGATTAGCATTGATGAGTTTGACAAAGTTGTAATTAAAATTGGACAGATAAAAGAAGCTGAAAAGATAGAAAAATCAGACAAATTATTAAAATTACAGGTAGACATCGGCGATGAAGTAAGACAAATCGTTGCAGGTCTTGCTAAATTTTACTCTCCGCAAGAGTTAATCGACAGAAAAGTTGCAGTAGTAGTTAACTTAAAACCTGCAAAACTATTTGGAACTTTATCTGAAGGTATGATTCTTGCAACTGGCGAAAGCGGTGCATTACTTACTCCTGATGACTGCGAAGTCGGTGAAAGAATTCAATAAATTAATCTGATTTATATGGATGAATCTGTCTTAGTAACTAAAGCAGAGAATTATTTAAAAGAAATCGCAAATGATAATATTATTTTAGATAATATTGATGATTTTGCGAATTTCAAAAGTCTTTACTTTAAACTATCAGACAGATTGGAAACCTTAAAAAATTTAAGAAAGGCTATGGATGCCCAAGGTTACTCCACACCTTTTGCATCCTTAAATAAATATGGAAATAAGGCAGTAGCTGAAGTCTCTCTTGATGAAGTTAGTGAAAACAGCCGTCATAATCAAATGTTTAGGATGAAGGCTAATGCCAAAAAGAATATTCTGGACAGGGTTAAATCAGCTATTGATTCACATTTAATTGCACTGGGCAATCTTGAACAATACGGATATTTAAAATGCAATTCTTGTTATAAAAAATACTCTATAAGTGAATACAGATTAATGAATGCTAAATGTAAATGTAAAAGCGAATCATTTTCATTTAAAATAAATAGAGAAAATACTTATAGAATTGAAATCATACCATATTTACCACTTTCAGGTAATTATCGTGTATTGATGAATGATTTAACAAAATACGGTAGAAATTCATTTAAAAAAATAATCAATACTCTTAAACAGGAACGTACCGGACATGTTAAAACCATTTCCCTTTTGATACGTTATAACAATAAAAATAGATGGCTTAGAAAAAAAGTATCATTCAATTCTGAGTTTGTTGAAAATTATGAAGAGGAACTCAGAAAGGAATATGGCAGAAATGTCAGAATTGAAAAATTGGAATTTCACAGAACCAAACCAGCCATTATTGATGATAAGCATGCAAGAACAGCTATTGCTTTAGGTTATGTTCGATATGCTGAGGAAATCGTTGAAGATATCAAAGATGATATTTTTAAAAGACAGTTATCTGATTTTAAACGCATTAATAACTATGATTCAATTATAGCTAAATATAAGAATTACTCTCCAAGTTTTATTGATGAATTTGATATTGCTGAACTTGAAGAATGGAGAGAATCAAAAATCAATGAAGAATTTAGGCGCATGAAATATGTTGACCGTTTCAATAAACTAAACAGATCTCTAAAAAGAGACATTAAAACCCGAGAGAATATTGAAAGAACTCTTTTTGAAAATGTTGCACATTCTTTAATCATATGGGATGTCTTTAAATATTATCTAACTACATCTGTAAGTAATCGTAAGTCAAATTCAGGGCCATTCCCATATATTCGCGTTGAACTTGACAGACAACAGAGAAAAGTTTTCCAGACTACATTTCCAAATGTCATTGAAATGCTAAATCAATTTACATATATTAAAATAATTCTGGTCAATGATATGGACTTGATATTATATGAAAAATTCAAATTTGAAAAGGAACTGAAAAATTCAAACATTAAAATTAACCATCCTGCCCTAGGTGCAGCACATCTTCATTTAAACTCAGATATTGATTTAAAAACAATCAGCAATGTCTTTAATGTTAATGAATCAAAAATTAAAAAGGAAATTAAAAATATTGACAATATTAAAAATCCTAAAAGCGAAAAATCAAAGAAATTTTTGGATTTAATTAAAAAATAGTGATATTATGGATGGAGATATTAAAACAGTTCATATTACAGAAAATTTGTCTTCTGTTGTAATTATGGATTTACTTGAAAAATATCCTAATTTGGAACTTATTACCTGTCCGCCCAGTATTTACAATAGGACTTCCAGTAACTATATTGAAGCTTTAAACCAACTGGATATTGATGTTAAAAAGCAGTATAATTGGGGTGCTTCAAAACAGAGTTGTGATTATGAAGATGAACTTTTAAGATTGGCTGGGGAAGGTTATTCTGCAAAGGAAATTGCATCTAAATTAAATATCACTCAAAATAGAGTTTATTATTTGCTTAGGCGAAATAATGAAAAGTTAAATAATTATAATAAGAAACATAATCATGAAGAAGTTAAACGTTTAAAAGATGATGGTTTAAAAGCAAAAGAAATTTCTAAAAAACTTGATATTCCATTAAGGAGTGTATATTATATATTGAATAAAAAGTGATTAAGATGATAATACTTCCACAAGTACCATTATACGTGATTGCAATAATCTGTGGTTTACTGTCCTTTTTTGTAACCCGATTATCAATGCCTAGAATTATAAAAAAATTAGAAAATGCAGATATTGTAGGAAAGGACTTACATAAATCCTGGAAACCTATTGTTGCTGAAATGGGTGGATTTGGAATACTATTTGGTTTTATAATTGGGATGTTTTCAGGTATTTACATGCATGATTTATTGGCATTTCCATTATGTGTTGTTTTAATCGTCATATTGCTTGTTGGTCTTATTGGAATTGCTGACGATTTGCTTGTATTGTCATCAAAAGAAAAATTATTCTTATTGTTTCTTGCAGGTATTCCATTGATTTGGGCAGCACCTCAGGATGTGGGAATTCTTTATCTGATTTCAATTCCAATAGCTTTATCTATTGGATCTAATCTAACTAATATGTTGGCAGGTCTTAACGGTATTGAATCAGGATTAGGTATTATTTCACTTTCTTCCCTTACCATTGCATGTATAATTTTAAGTAAATATGATGTCACTATTATAAGTATGAGTATGCTTGGTGCTTTAATTGCATTTTTATACTTTAACAAATATCCGGCCAAAATTTTCCCTGGAGATACAGGTACATTAATTATTGGAGCAGCTATTGTTTCTATTGCTTTTATTGGTCGTGTAAAATTAATTGCTTTAATTGTTTTGATGCCGAATATTATTGATGCGGCTATGAAATTCTATAGTGCTGGTGTAATGGAGCGCCAACAGTTCAAACCTACACAAGTCGATGATGAAGGTAACTTAATTAGGCCAGAGCAAGGTTTTAAATCATTAATCAGATTTGTTTTAAGAAAACCAATTTCAGAAAAACAGGCTGTACGTATAATTTGGTCAATTGGAATAATATTTGGTTTAATCGGTATTATCGTTGCATTGACAATGCCTGGCGTTCTTGAAAATAAGGTATTGGGTAACTTTTTACATTTTAAAGAGACGTTTTATCATATATAAGGTGATTTGATGAAACCATATGTGATTTTAAATGCGGCTATGACATTGGATGGTAAAATTGTCACAGCTAAAAATAGCTCTAATATTTCAGGTGAAGAGGATTTAAAAAGAGTTCATGAACTTAGACGTGAAGTTGATGGGATAATGGTTGGAATTGGAACTGTTTTGGCAGATGATCCAAGACTAACAGTTCACAAAGTTGATGCAACACCACAAGATAATCCTGTTAGGATTGTTGTTGACAGCAAATTAAGAACTCCAATTGCAGCTAGAATTACAAATAAAGATGCCAGAACAATTATCGCCGGGGCTAATGAATTCAAATATGATTTTTTAGTAAGTGATAGATGTGAAGTATTCAGAAAAAGAGATGTTGAATTCTTCTTTAGTGGAGATAAAAGGGTAGATTTAAATGCCTTAATGAATTATTTGGCAAGTGAAGGTATTGAAAAATTAATGCTTGAAGGCGGAGCTACTTTAAACTTTTCCATGATTAAGGAAGGTCTTATTGATGAGATAAGAATATGCATTGCACCTAAGGTTGTCGGGGGTGTTAATGCAAAAACATTGTTTGATGGTGAAGGATTTGACACTATGGATGAGGGCGTTGATTTAGAACTTATTGATTCATATAGATTGGCAAAAGACCTGATTTTAACCTATAAAGTTCTAAAATAAGTCGGCGAAACTCACATTCTTACAGGGACAATACTTGCAAAGTGAATTTCTATCATTTATAAATTTTATTTTATTTTTACAGTAATATTTCCCATCGGAAATGTAAACGTCTTCTTTTTTATTTTCACTAAATGGATGTAGTGGTTTTTTAGCTATTAATGCTAAATAAAGAGAGATGTATTTTGTAAACTCACGGTTTTCTATATCTCCGCCGGCGTAGGTGTTAAAGTAAAAATTAATATCATTTTTAATATTTCTAATGGTCTTATTATCTATTTTAAAATCATCAATTAAATCTAGAGTGTAGATTTCATCATAAATGCCTGAATTGTATTTGGCAAGCTGTTTAGTTAGCGGATCTTTGTATCTATCATCTGTTACTTTATTTTTCAAATAGTCGATCGGATAATCTTTCAATTCTTCTTTGATTTCTTTAAGTAATTTCGATGCTTTCATAAAATTCCTTTACTTTCAAGTAATTGGCGAGGATTATCTACAATAGCTTCTAAAGCTTCTTTTTTGCTTAAACCTGCACCTAATGCTATTTGATATGATTTATCAAAAGTGATTAAATCATCTGGGGAGTGTGTATCAGTGTCCACAATCAATTTGCATCCAACTTCACGGGCAATGTTTGCAACATGGCCGTTACCGAGGCAGTGTCCTTTACGTGCAGAGATTTCTAAATAAACATCATTTTCACGTGCAATTTCAGCTTCTTGACGAGTAATTAATCCAGGATGGCCTAAAATATCAACATGCTTTGAACTAACAGCAGCATAGTTTGTTCCTGGTGTTACTGGTTCACTTAATGTTTCACCATGCACAACAACAATCTCAGCACCTAATTTCTTTGCTCTTTCTGCAATTCCATCAATTGATTCTACTGGTGCATGAGTTACTTCTGCTCCAAGAACAACTGTAATATCCCAGTTTTTATTGATATCGTCAATAGCATCTTTTATGGCAGTTATATTATCAACATTTGACCAGTCTACATGATCAGTAATGGCAATTGCCTCATGATTTAATTTAAGTGCTCTTCTTGCAAGTTCAGATGGTAGTAATTCTCCATCGCTAAATAAAGTGTGCATATGCAAATCAATTCTTTTATTCACTTTTTAACCCCATATCAATTTAATTTATTAATATTTATATATTAACACTAATATAAATTTTATATAATTCGTTTTCGGAGATATAAATTATGAAAGCTAAAGCAACAAAAATCGTAAATGGAGTTTATTGGGTTGGTGCTCTTCACTGGAATGGAAGAACTTTCCACGGTTATAGTATTCCAGGAACTACTTACAATGTTTATTTGGTATTTGGAAAAGATAAAAATGTATTGATTGATAATGTTTATGGAGGATTTGTCAATCAGTTGGATGCAAGAATTGAAGATGCATTTGCTCAAGAAGGAAAAGAAGTTAAAATTGATGTGTTTGTTCAAAATCACTCTGAAATGGATCATTCTACCCATTTACGTGAAACAATTGAAAAATATAATCCTGAAGCTGAAATATATGCATCACCAAATTGCGCTAAGTTTCTAGAACAACAATTCCACAATTTCTCTGATTTGGAAATTAATACTGTTCAAACCGGTGATGAGTTGGATATTGGTGGTAGAACTCTTGCATTCGTATCAGCACCAATGTTACACTGGCCGGACAGTATGTTTACATTTTTAGTTGAAGATGGAATTTTATTCTCAAATGATGCATTTGGCCAACACATTTGCCGTCCTTATAGGTTTGATGAGGATTATCCAATAGATATTGTTAAAAGAGAAGCTCAAAAGTATTATGCAAACCTTGTAACTTTAGGTTCACCAATGCTTAGAATGAAGTTAGATGAGCTAACTAAGAATGGTATTGTTGAGCAAATCAAGATGATTGCACCATGTCATGGTCAAATCTGGAAAAACCCTGAAATTATCATTGATTTATATGCTAAATGGGGATCAGGTGTATGTAAAGATAAAATCACTGTTATTTATGATACTATGCACCATTCAACTGAAAAATTAGCTTATCAAATTGCTGAAGGTATTATTAGCGAAGGTGTTGATGTTGTAATGTACTTTATGCAAGATGATGGGCCTGATGATGTTATAACTGATATTTTAGACAGTAAAGCTATTGCACTCGGTGCTCCAACAATGATGAATAAACCATTCCCTCGTATCGGTAACATGATGTATTGGCTAGATTGTGTTAACTTTAAAGGAACTACCAGTGAGAAAAACGCTTTAATATTTTCATCTAAAGGTTGGGGTGGAGGAGCTATTGGAAAACTCCAAGTTGACCTTGAAAGTGCAGGATTTAATGTAACTGATACTTTAGATGCATTATTTGTTCCTGATGAGGATGTTTTAGAAGAAGCATTTAACAAAGGGGCAGAACTTGCAAGATCTATTAAAGAATAATTAATTTTATTCTTTTAATTCTTTTTTTATATAGTGATTTTTATGTCTAAAAATTTAATAATCTATTTTTCTCATGTAGGTGAAAATTACTTTGGTGGCGAGCTAAAGGTAATTGAGAAAGGAAACACTGAAGTAATTGCTGAATATATCAAAGATTATTTGGATGCAGATATATTTAAAGTTGAGCCATTGAATGCTTATCCTAGTGACTATATGGGATGCACAGAAGTGGCTAAAAAAGAGCAAGAAGATAATGCCAGACCAGAACTTAAAGAAGTATTAACAGATATTGGTCAATATGATACAATTTATATTGGTTTTCCAAACTGGTGGGGAACACTTCCAATGCCAATGTTTTCACAGCTAGAATTACTTGATTTTGAAAATAAAACAGTAAAACCTTTTGTTACTCATGAAGGTTCTGCATTTAGTTCATCTAAAAAAGATTTAAAGAAATTATGCTCTGGTGCAGATATTAAAAAAGGACTTGCTATTCAGGGTAGTAAAGTCTATGAATCAAAAGATATTGTAATTCGTTGGGTTGAAGAATAAGTGATGTAAATTATGATTAGTTTTAAAATTAGTTAAAAATCAATGCCTACAACATGTTTTCACATGCTTGAACAGGTAGACATTGAATTAAACTCAATCATAAAAATTTCAGAATCTAAGCATCCAAAGTTTTGGATTTTAAACTCCAATGAATAGTATGGAATGAATAATGTATAAAGTTTATTATTTTTAATTATTAAATTGTAGGAAGTGTCTATTACATTCTAACAAACCCAAACATAACTATTTAAAGCTATCGATAAACAATTCTTGTAATATTTGAAGATTCCTACAATTTAAAGGAGAAACTCTTTATGTTATCAGATTAGTTATATGTAACCCATATGATGTAGAATGCTAAACCCTGGGTGGTGATGGTGTATATGAACATTCCAATCCAAAATTTCTTTTGGATTTTCATATGGATTCCTTCCATTTATGATTGAGTTGCCAAGAGGGGGAGTTGATTAAAACACATGTTTTAAATTTTCTTATGGGCAATACTATTCTGTTCATAATAAATTTATTTCAAAAATTTTAATTATTTTAAAAGTTAAGTATTATTTATGAGTATTTCAATTTTTACACCTGGCCATATTACTGGTTTTTTTAATATTGAAAACCATTCTAATCCTTTGAAAAATGGATCTTGTGGTGCGGGTTTTCTACTTGATAAGGGTGTTAAAACCACTATTGAAGATTCATCTGATTTTAAAATCAACATTAATCAGGGAGATGAAACGGTCATCAATGAGGTTTTAAAGCATTTTAATATTGATTGCAATTTTTCAATTACGCAAGATATTCAACTTCCTATTGGTGCTGGATTTGGAACTTCAGCTGCATCAGCATTAAGCCTTACAATTGCTTTAAATGAGTTTTTCGATTGTGGTTATGATTTGGTTAAATGTGGCCAAATTGCTCATTGTGTTGAAATAGCTTTAGGTGGTGGTCTTGGTGATGTTATTGCTCAGTTTGGTTCTGGAATGGTATATAGGCTAAAGGCTGGAGCTCCGGGTATTGGTGAAATTGCATATTTTGATGAGGATGTTTTTGTTGCAACCAAATGTTTTGGAACTTTAAATACTGCATCTATTATAAAAGATAATAATTATAAAAAGATTATTTCTGATAACGGTTTGATTTATAAAGAGAAATTTATTAAAAATCCTAATGTTGAAGACTTTTTAGAATATTCTCGTGATTTTTCCAATAGGACGAATTTAATGACGGATGAAGTTAAATCTTTAGTTGATTATTTTAATTCATCACCGGATATTATGGGTTCATCAATGGCGATGCTTGGAAATACTGTATTTGCCTTTGCATATGATGAAAGTTCTCTTAAAAATTTAAATATTGAAGGAATTGATATACATAGATTATACAAAAGGGATAATCATGATTAAATTAAGTTATGACATTGATGATTACAGGGGTCAAATTCTTGAACTGGCAACTAATGGGGATACAATAATCGAGCTGGGATCTCATGTGGGCGGAACCAGTAATTTAATCTTGGATAATATTGATTGTAAATTAATAGCTATTGATAACTCTCCAGAAGCAGTCAGCATAATGGAGAAATTGGATAAATTAACTTTTATTTCCGGGGATGTTCGCCTTCACGAAACATTGCTTAAGGTATTCAGGATAACACAGGAGTGTGATATTTTAGCTATTGATTTGGGTGGAGGATATCATCCGGATACTGTTTTTAAAGTTTTTTACATTTGGTCTTCAACATTTAAACCAAAGCACACATTGATTAGAAACAGAGGTTTAATTGAGTTTTTTAACATGTTGGATAACAAAAACTTTAAAAATGAAGGTTATCTTGAATCTTATCATGATAGTGGTATTCCACCGTTAATTAAAGAGTTTGAATTATGGACTCCGTCAATTAAATAATTATTTTTGAACAATATTAATTTAAATTCTAAAATCACATATTTTTGTACATTAATATTATATAATACAAAAAAGAAATTATATACTGTTATTTTTTATGAGGTAATTATGATGATTGGAAAAAAGATTCGTTTAGAAAGAATCATAAATAGAAATACTAAAAGGACTGTTATTGCTCCAATGGACCACGGAGTTTCAAGTGGTCCGATTAGAGGAATAATAAACATGGATGAAACTGTTGAAAGCATTTCCCAAGGTGGAGCAGATGCAATATTAATGCATAAAGGTATTGTACAGCAAGGTCATCGTGGATATGGTAAAGATTTAGGTCTTATCGTACACTTATCAGCAAGTACATCACTTGCACCAGACCCAAATGATAAAGTAACAGTTACATCTGTTGAAAAAGCTATTCAACTCGGTGCAGATGCAGTATCAGTTCATGTAAACTTGGGCAGTGATACTGAAAGTCAAATGTTGCAGGAATTGGGTGAAATTTCAGAAACTTGTGATTACTGGGGAATCCCTCTTTTAGCGATGATGTATCCTAGAGGTCAAAAAGTAGAAAATGAACATGATGTTGAATTTGTAAAACATGCAGCACGTGTCGGATCTGAACTTGGTGTAGATATTGTTAAAACTAATTATACTGGAGACCCTGATTCATTTAGAGAAGTGGTTGAAGGAGCACTTGTACCTGTAATTATTGCAGGAGGACCAAAAGTTGAAACTGATGAAGAATTATTAACTATGGTTAAGGAATCTTTAAGCGTTGGTGGAGCAGGTGTTGCTTTTGGACGTAATCTTTTCCAAGCTGAAAATCCTGGAAAAATTACAAGAGCTATTTCAGAAGTTGTTCACAACGATTTGGAAGTTGAAGAAGCTTTAGAATTCTTAAAATAAGGTGATTTGATGCAAAATAAATTCGCTTGGATTATGACACCTGACCTTCCATGGGATGAGAGAAAAGAGATGATTACAACAGCATTAGAATCAGGAATCGATTATGTGCTAGATTTAAACGACCACGATAGAATTAAAAAATTAGGTAATGTTAATTTAGTTGCAAACAGTGATGATGCTGATATTTATCTTGTTGGAATTGATGGTGAAGGTGACGGAACACTTAATTTAAGTGAAAATTTATCTGATTCAATTGATTTAGCTAATGCAAAAAAAGCTAAAGGTGAAGGTAAAACCGTTTGTGCATATATTAAAATCACCGATAAATTACATGAACAATTAGCAGTTAAATTAGGACCAATTGTTGATTATATTATTCTTGTTGGAACAGACTGGACTGTAATTCCACTTGAAAATATCATAGCCGATTTACAAAAAGTTGATGTAGAAATTATTGCTGCTGTAGCTGACAGTGAAGGTGCAAAATTAGCACTTGAAACCTTAGAACATGGAACTGATGGAGTAATATTTGAAGCTGTGGATTTTGCACAAATTAAAGATATTGCTCGTGAAGTTGTTGATGCATCAAAAGTTAAATATGAATTAAAAATAGCTACCGTAACAGATGTTAAACCTTTAGGTACAGGTGACAGGGTATGTATTGATACAACAGATATGATGTCTCCCGGTGAAGGAATGCTTATTGGTTCATATTCAAAATCATTGTTTTTAGTTCATTCAGAATCATTGGAAAGTGAATATGTTGCATCAAGACCATTTAGAGTAAATGCAGGACCAGTTCAAGCATATGTGATGGTTCCAGGTAATAAAACAAGATACTTGTCAGAACTTGTTGCAGGAGATGAAGTATTAATTGTAAATACTGAAGGTGAAACAAGAACTGCTTATGTTGGAAGATGTAAAATCGAGAGAAGACCATTAATATTAATTGAAGCAGAATATGAAGGAAATACAATTAGAACATTACTTCAAAATGCAGAAACTATCAGAATAGTTGATGAAAACGATAAGCCATTGTCTGTTGCAGATGTCAAACCTGGAGATAAAGTTAAAGTTTATATTGAAAAAAGTGCAAGACATTTTGGTATTGCAATTGATGAGACAATTATCGAACAATGAGGGAATTTATGTCACAAATTAGAGCATTCTTGGCAATAGATTTGGACGATGATTTAAAACCAAAAATAAACAAAATCATTCGTGAATTTAAAAAAACGGATGCTAATATTAAATATGTTGATTTGGCCAATCTTCATTTTACTTTAAAATTTTTTGGAGATATTGACACACAAGGAATCGATTTGCTTGGTGATAAAATAAATTCTGTAGTCAATGATTTTAAGCCATTCAATATTAAAATTAAAGGCTGCGGAGCATTTCCAAATAACAATCATATTAAGGTCATCTGGCTGGGTGTTGAAGATGACATTATATTAAAAGACCTCCATGATAGGTTAGATAAACAGTTCAATTCAATCGGTTTTAAGCTGGATAAAAACTTCTCCACACATTTGACAATTGGACGTATGAAATCTGCAAGAAATAAAGACAAAGTTAAAAAGGTATTGGAATCTGTTGATGCTGATATAGGTTCAATGGAAGTTAACAATATTGTATTGAAGAAAAGTACATTAACTCCAAAAGGTCCAATTTATGAAGATTTAAAAGAGTTTACATTGTGATTTCATGGATTATCAGACTGTTTTAGATGATATCAAACCAACTGTAATGGAAGAAAGTGAAGTTCAGAAAGCTTCAGGTATGCTTTTGGATTATTTAAATGCTCTTTGTAGGGAAGAAAACATCGATGCAGAAGCAGTATTAGTCGGATCTGTTGCTAAAGGTACTTATCTGAGGGGTAAATCAGATATTGATATTTTTATGGCATTTCCTCTTTCACTGGATGTTAAAGTTTTAAAACAAAAAGGTCTTTATTTGGCTCATAAATGCTGCAGTTACTTCAATTCCACTCCAATGCATCAATTCGCATCACACCCTTATGTTACCTCAGATATAGGAAAATACAATGTAGATTTTGTTCCATGTTATAGGATTGATGATGGAAGTCAGTTAAAGTCAGCAGTGGATAGGTCAATTCTTCATACAAAATATATTCAGGCTAATTTAAATCAAGAGCAAAGAGATGAAGTTTTACTTTTAAAAAGATTCATGGATATGACCGGAACATATGGCTCTGAATTTAAAGTAGGTGGATTTGCAGGTTATTTGTGTGAACTGTTAATAGTTGAATATGGAACTTTCGAAAATACTTTAAATGAAGCTTCAAACTGGCAATATGGTCATGTCATTGACTTAAAAGATTATGGTACTGCAAAGCAGTTCAAAGATCCATTGATATGTATTGATCCAACTGATAAGAATAGAAATGTTGGAGCAGCATTAAGGCTGGATAAATTCTCCCAATTTATCCAATCAGCACGTAATTATATTAAATCTAAAAATAAAAAAGATTATTTCTATCCGCTTTCCAGAGATATCTCTAAAGAGGATATTTTAAATGAGTTTGCATCCCATGAGGGTAGTGTTTTAGCTATTAAATTTGATATTCCGGACATTCCTCAGGATACCTTACATCCACAACTTAAAAAGACCACAGATTCTTTTAAAAGAGTTTTAAATAAAAATGATTTTCTGGTATTTCAAACAGGATATTGGACAGATGAAGAAAATATTGCTGTAATATTAATTGAACTGGCGGTTTCTAAATTAAACAAAATTAAAATACACACAGGACCAAGGATATTCTATAAGCAGGCCTGTCATAATTTCATTGAAAAATTTGGTCTTGAAAATTGCTATGTTTTGGATGATTATATGGTTTTAAATGTGGAAAGAGAATTTACAGAACCGGATGAGTTTATTAAACATATCCTAACACCAAAACATATTTCACTTGTAAAAATCGGCAAAAACCTCACAAAAAAATTATTAAATACTTATGAATTATTATCATTAGATGAACTGGCTAAAAATGACGATTTTCTAGTCTTTTTAGATGATTTTTTAAATCCAAACCAGCATATTAAAAGATAATATTTTCCTTGGTTTCTAATTGGTTACTTTAAATTTAAATACTATAAAAAAGCCCTTTAAATTAAGGTGATTTAAATGAAAAATTTAGAAGGTTCAAAAACTGAAAAAAATTTGTTAACTGCCCTTCAGGGAGAAGCACTTGCACGTGTAAAATATGAATTTTACGCAAGTCAAGCAAAGAAAGACGGATTTGTTCAAATGTCTGAAATATTCAAGGAAACTTCAGACAATGAAAAAGAACATGCAAAAGTATGGTTTAAATTATTAAATGGTGGTAGCGTTAAAGATACCGAATTTAATTTAAAAGAAGCAATATCTAACGAAAAATATGAATGGTCAGATATGTACAAGAATTTTGCCTTGGATGCTCGTGAAGAAGGATTTAATGAAATAGCTGACTTGTTTGAGTTAACTGCAGCTATTGAAAAAGCTCATGAGAAAAGATATGGTGCTCTTGTTAAAAACATTGAAGATGGTAGTGTTTTTGAAAAATCCGAAGAAATCGTTTGGAAATGTGGAAATTGTGGAAATCTATACACTGGTAAAAAACCTCCTGAAAAATGTCCGATGTGTGATCATCCAATGGGACATTACCGAAAATTGGATTTGAGTTACGAATAATCCAATTTCATTTTATTTTTTTTTTAGACAAACTTATTATTTAATGAAATCATAATATATTATCATAAAATGAATTTAATATAAAATATTTGAAAAGGGATTCACGAGGGGATATGATTCGTGATGAATCCTGGACTTTTAAAGTTGAGATTGTTTAATTTGTGTGATAATATGTGTACTGGTGCCAGTTACTTAACAAAATGCCATTATTTTGGAAGAAATTTTGATTATGAAATATCTTACAATGAAAGAGTATGTATTACTCCTAGAAATTACGAATTCAAATTTAAAAAAATTCCAGATATTAAATCCCATCATGCTATTATTGGCATAGCTGCAGGAATTGATGCATATCCACTATATTATGATGCATGTAATGAAAAAGGTCTTGCAATTGCAGGGCTTAATTTTGCAGATAATGCATGTTATCTGGATGAAAAAGAGGGTATGGAAAATGTAACTCCTTTTGAGTTTATTCCATATGTATTATCAAAAGCCACAACTGTTGGTGAAGTAAAAGAACTTCTAAAAAAAGTTAATCTGGTAAACATTAATTTTTCAGAAGAACTTCCTTTATCTCCACTTCATTGGTTGATATCTGATAAAAATGAATCGATTGTTGTGGAGCCACTAGAAGATGGACTTAAGGTTTATGATAATCCTGCAGGTGTTTTAACAAACAACCCGCCATTTGATAAACAATTGTTCAATTTAAATAATTACAGGCATTTATCCAATAAGACACCTGAAAATACATTTTCAGATGATTTGGATTTGGACACTTATTCAAGAGGTATGGGTGCTATTGGCCTTCCGGGAGATTTATCATCCCAATCCCGTTTTGTTAAGGTATCTTTTACAAAAGAAAACTCATTCTGCAGCGGAAGTGAACAGGACAGTGTATCTCAATTTTTCCATATTTTAGCTTCTGTAGAACAGCAGAACGGCTGTACATTTATTAATGACCCTGATTTATATGAATATACGATTTACACTTCATGTTACAATACTGATGAAGGTATTCTCTATTATAAAACATATAATAACAGTCAAATCACTGCAGTCAAATTATCCGGTGAGGATTTAGATTCAAACGAGTTGATTAATTATATTTTGATTAATGAAGAGCAGGTTAACTTCATTAATTAATATTTTTTATTTTAAAAAAAGAAGTATAATAGCTATTTGTTATTAGCTATTAGTTTGCGTGCTGATTTTAAATCAGTATTGTAGATATGGCCGGATGTTGAATGGTAGTGAACACCGCCAAAGTTTATTTTTTCACCAAGTATTTCTTTATTGAGTTCTTCTTTCATTTTAATTCCAATATATGCGATGAAGAACATGTTGGAGTAAAATGCTCCAAAGATATCATTGCTTCTAAATATGCAGTGGATTGTTAGTTCATTGTCACGGATAATACATTGTAGGAATTGAAGACAAGGAATATCTTCTCTATCCGCATCAAGTTTTGGATCGTATGTTACGGCAACTGCACGATTACTTCCGGTTGCATTTAAAAGTCTATTTTTCATCACATCAAATTGGTTGATATCAAAGTGAGCTAATATACGATTAGGGTATGAGTATACAAATCCCTGATCTGAGCTATCTTCAAATGATTTAACATATTCATATAATGCATCGCTTTTAATAGGACAGCCTTCAATATCGAATTTTCCACTTTTGATTTCATCAAGCATCATGTTGCAAGTCATGTGCTGATATTTAGCTTTGTATTTTAAGTTTAGTGGGTCATCGATTAAATAATAATTCCCTAAACTTTCAATTAGGTGATGATTGCTGTCCTTATAGGTTTCTTCACCTTTTTTTAAAATCTTATTAACAAAATCTAAATAACATTGATTTATACTTAACATTATAAACAATCCCTTTAAACTATTTTTATTTTTGGTCCAATAGATATAAAAACTTATCTTTAATTTATCATTTCGAAATTTAAGAATTACTATTTCTAATCTAATTTTTAATTAAATGTTTTAATCTAACAAATCTAATCCAAATATGGATAAATTGAATTATTTAAGAAAAACAGATGAAAAGAAATGATTTTTCATGAAAATCATCAGCTTTCTAGGAAAAAAATTCTACAATAGATTTTAATCTATTTGACTAAATCATATATGCGTCCGAGCAGTTCAACTGTTCTATCTGTTGAATCCTGTTCGGTTATATTTTCAGGTATTTCATAAACAAATGTAGGATAGCCCGCATCAGCTATTGGTTTGGATACAAGTATTGCGGATGATGCTATCAGATGATTTGGATTTGATCTAAAGTAATTGAAGTCACTTTCATTTGCAATTGTCTCAGCTATACTAACTGAACGTGAATCCATTGCAGGTGTTGCAAGATAAAAACCTTCACCATATCCTTCAACATGTGAATGGCTGATAATTACAGCTTGGGCATTGGTTGTTGGGATATTTGGAACAACATAATCGTGCACTAGGCTTTCACCATTGTCCCGGCTTTGCTGATAGTCAGTCGGGTTTTTAGTTACCGTTACTGCATAGTTTATTATTCTAACATTATGCTCCTGGGCAAATTTTTTCAAGGCTCGGATTTCAGGTTCAATAGCTAGTGTTTCTCTTGGGTGAATACCAGTTATAACAACAATACTTGTATTTGAACTTTCATTTCCATAAACTACTTTATTAACATAGCCTAAATCATTTTCCCAATATGTGGTGGAGTCATTTAATAAATTAAATGCACAAAATCCTCCTATTAACAGTACTGCTGCTATTATTATGAGTGATATCACTTTCAAATTCAAGTCCATTCACCATTATTAATATAAGTTATATATTATTATTAAACCAAACATTAATATAAACATTAAGATTGGTGATTTAATGGATAATAATTTTGATGAATTAATTGATTTAAATAAGCGTATGATTTCTCAAAATAACATGTTAATCAAGCAGAATGAGGAAATTATAAATTTATTGAAAAATTTAGTTGATGGTTCTAAGGAAGATGGCGCTGGGATGGAATATGTTGTAATGGGTGAGAATAAGAATATTGAAATAGATGTGGATATCAGTGCTTTTGAAGATCCGTTGGATGTTGGTGAAGTCATAACTGTTGCAAATTCCATTGATGGGGAGTTATGTGTTTATAAATTATCTGCTAAGAAATCTGATGGGCTTAAAGTTGAACCTTCAGCTATTGAAGAAAATGTTAAAGATTATCTAAATGAATTTGATGATATAAATTTTGAAATTACACTTGTTAATTTAATAGGAAATGCCCCAACTACCCAATTTTCTACATCACTTCTTGTAGCATTAGAAAGTTTAAATCAAAATATTCCAATTAAATCCGGAATATGTATATTAGGAAATACTAATGGCAATAATTCATTTGAATTCATTGACGACTTATCTGAAATATTAAGGATTTCAATAGAAAATGGAGTCAAAAAAGTATATTTACCAATGAATTCAGCTATTGGAGTTGTTCATGCACCACCAATGATAATGGATTATTTAGTATTTTATAAATCAACAGATGATGCTTTAAATAAAATATTTGAAAAAATAGAATGATGAAGTATTAATAATACTTCATTTATGCATTTTCAGTCATTATAGGTACGACTTGTTTTTTACGTGAAACCACACCTTCTAAAAGTGCAGTGTTATCTTCAAGTTTAACACCGTATGCTTTTTCAACTAATGCCGCATCTTTTCCCAATACAATAACTTGGGAATTGCTATTAACAATATCTGTTATTAAAAGCATAAACAAGTCTAAATCTTCTTTTTCGATAATTTCTTGAATACCTTCTTCCAAATCATCTTTCATAGCCATAACGTCAGGAATGCTTGCGGTATTAACTTGATTTACAATAGATTTTACTTCTTTAAAGTCGATTTGTTTTGCATCAAGGGATAAAATTTCACTGATTGAAAAACTTGATAAATCGGTACCTGCCTTTAGCATTTCAAGACCATATTCCTCATAATCAATATCTGCAATTTCAGCCAATTCTTTTACAGCTATAACATCGTCATCAGTAGTTGTTGGTGATTTTAAAAGTAAAGTATCTGAAATAATAGCTGATAACATTAATGAAGCTATTTCTTTAGTAATTTCAACATTGTTTTCGTTGAATAATTTGTATAAAATGGTCTGTGTACATCCCACTGCTTCAGCCCTGTAAAACAAAGGATATGTGGTTTCAATAGCAATTTTGTGGTGATCCACGATTTTTTTAATATTTAAATTTTCTAAATTGTCAATAGATTCACTAGGGCTGTTGTGATCAACAAGAATTACATTACTTTCATCTTCAACACTTTCAATTAATTCAGGTTCATCAATTCCCAAATAATTTAAAATATATTCAGTTTCTTTATTAATATTGCCTAATTTACAGGCAATTACATTATCATTTCCAAGTTTTCTTTCTAATTCACACATTACCAAACTTGATGTAATTGAGTCTGTATCAGGACTTTTATGTCCGAAAATATAAGTTTTATCCATATTATCACTAATATTATTATTTAAATTTTCTTAAATATATTTAATGGTTCCTAAAAGTTAGAGTTAAAAATATCAATTAGATGTCAATGGGCAAGTAACGGGAAAATTCTATATTTATGAAAAACCCGATTCATTGAAGTATTTATAGTATTTTTCTTAAAGTTTTTACCTTTTGAGGTTATAGTTTTTTTTTGGTATGATTTGAGTTTTGGGGATGTATGAATACTTATCTGGTGCTTTTTGGTTTATTTTTAAACATATTGTATAAAAGTATATATTTATTATCCGTTAATTTAGGTCATTTACATTTTTTTGGTGATTCTAAAAAGAATAAATGGAATTTATGAACTCGTAAGTCAACGAGGGATAGCTTGCTAAACCTTATTACTCACAAGAAAATAATAGCCCAAGAATAATATTGACAAAAATTGGTAAAAACATTAAGTAATAGACTAATCAGGCAGTATTTGGGATACATTGTCAAAAAAATAGCAGATAATGAAAACACCCAAAATATACTTATTTTTTGCTTAACTCAGCCCCAATTTTAAAAGCATTTTTGATATCATTTGGATATTGGAGAATTAGCTGTTTTTCCTTTAATTCCTGGTTAAAACCAGCCATATCATATTTTGAGTAATCATGAACTTGTAATGTATCACAAACAGGATAAGTTTTTATCTGCCCATTTAAAAATGAAAATAGAAATTCTATACTTGATAAATTAGCTTCCATTGACTCTTTAAAGTATGAAAATGGTGCATTCATGGTATAAAAAATACCTACATTAACTTTCCCTGTATAATAGCTGGACCCATCATCATAAGACATCACACAAAAAATCAGTCTTTCAATAAATGCCCTGAATTCACTTGTTGGTTCTCCAAAATATATGGGTGAGCCTATTAACAGTGCATCGGCATTTAAAATCTTTTCAATTAATGGTGATAATTCATCATTCCAGTAACACTTACATTTTTCCTTTTCTTTCATTTTGCATATAAGGCAACTTCTACATCCTTTAAAAACTAAATCATATAAGTTGATATATTCAGTTTCAGCCCCTACAGACTCAGCACCTTTCTGTGCTGATTGCATAATCTCTGCAGTGTTCCATTTCTTTCTGGGACTTGCATTAATCACAATAGTTTTCATATTAGAACCTCATAATTATCTTATTTATAATTTCATTTTTAAATTATTTATAATTAATTAAACGATTAAACCTAAAAGAGTTATTTTATTTGAATTTTCAAGTTATTTTTCTAAATCAGCTATTGAGCATATAAAATTTTATAGACTTTATTTTAGTTTTATTTCGAAGTTTTCAATTATTTGCTTTCTAGTTTCATCATGTGATTCGTTATTTATTGTCTTTCTTTTGGGTGTTTGACTGTTGAGTAGTTTATTAAGCTATATTTAAAATATTTATACAAAATTAACACATAAATATAATATAATTATTAATTTTGGGCAGTGTCTTTATGGGATTATTTAGTAAAAAATCAGAGGAACAAAAAAAAAGCTGAAACTAAAATTGAAGAATTATGTGGTGGTGTATTAGGTAATAAAAATTTTCAAAATAAACTTATTGAAAATAATCTTAATGAAACAACTGCAAATGGAAATTATAAACGTGTTTTGAAAAATGAAATAAAAAATGGATCTTTAAATTATGATGATATTGAAAGTAGATTGGATGAATTGATGAAATTGGATGTTACTACATTAGATCTTAAAATTCGCATGAGACATGAACAAGATACAGCTTTATTCAAAACACAAGAAGATATTAATGATTTTATGGGTGAAGAATATAGTGAAAAATATAACAAATATTTAAAAGATTCAAAAGCAAAAAATCTTGAAAAAGAAAAAGAAAAAGCTAGGAAGGAAGAGGAAAAGAGAATTAAAAATTTAGAAAAGGAAAGAGAGAATGCTAGGAAGGAAGAGGAAAGGAGAATTAAAAATTTAGAAAAGCGAAAAGAAAAAGTCATGAATTTAAAAGAAAAATTCAATATAGATTTTACTGGAAAAAAATGGTTTGAATGTACTATTGAGGAAGTTAAATATAGTACTTTTTCTAATCAACCTCGTAGAAATGTTGATACTGCATATGTTGTAATTGATGATGATTGTATTGTAATTTTAAAAGAAAGTGTATTTATCAAATCAAATATGGGTTCAAGGCAAATATTTTATGACAATATATCTAGTATTGATTATGATGCACGTGGATTATTTCATCTGTCAAATGGTATGATTATAAATACCAAAAGTGCCGAACATATACAATTAAAATATGTTAGTGAAGAAAATTATAATTTAGTACATGATGCTTTTGAAAAATATAAGAGAAAACCATTAGAAACAACAATCATTTCACAATCAAACAAAGCAGATGATTTAGTTAAATATGCAGAATTATTTGAAAAAGGTTTGATAAGTGAAGAAGAGTTCAATGAACTGAAAAATGAAATAATACCCTGTGGTTTTGATTCTAATTTCAATGAAAATATAGACATGGACTGTGAAGACGAAAATATTAATTTCTGTACCAATTGCGGTTTTAAAGTTGAGCAGAATGCCAGATTTTGTCCATCATGTGGAAGTAAACTTGATTAATTTTCATAGTTGGAGTAGGAAGTTATTTCTTTAAGTAGCACTAAAAATTATTAATTTCATGTTTATTCACCCCATTCATAATCGAATTGAGGTTTTTACTAACAATATAGAATTAAATTTTATTTATCTGAAATCTGCAACTTCATTAACATAACATCCCAAACAATAGCAACCAGTAGTATAATTCCTATCATGAAATCTATAATTACTTTTTTTTTACCTGCTGTTAGTGTTGGCCAAAAGACAATACATGGATTATATGAATATTTATGCAATTTTTAGATGCAATTATTTAATATTAAAGCTTTAAAAATTAGCTGGTTTATTCATTTTCGCTGTTTATTCAATATGACTCATTATGATCTGTGTTAGATATTTGGATATTACTTCTCTTCTTTTTTCTTTTTAACTAAATCTTTCATTTCATCAAATTGGCGAGAGACATTTCTTTTTATTATTGAAGTAGCCAAAGTGGCTGTACCGACACCAGATAAGATAAAACCTCCCCAGGCCAGTACTAACGAATTAAGTTTACCTATCATGTTTTTTCCTGAAGCATCAAAGCTGTTGCTTGTGAATGCATTGGAAACCATAGTCATGGAGTCCATAGGAGAAACGTTCTCAACAATGAGGGTAAATAAAAAACTAACCAGTATTATTGAAAATAACAATATTATGGTTATTCCCAATCCGTTATTTTCACTATATTCAACAAATTTACGGTAGTATACTTTAATGAAGTACAAATATCCAATAATATGGATTAAATCCAATAAAATAACCATACTGTCTGCAAACAATATTCCTGTTATGGAACCGAATGGAATTAATAGGAATAATATCAATTTATCTTTTAGGGAATCTTTGTCCATGTTAAGAGCAAGATACAGGGAAATAACAATATCTAAAACATATATATAAAAACCTTCGTTCCAATCAAAGGTCAGATATAAGCAAATCACGATAATGGCCAATATCACTATCAAATAAAAAGCTTGTTTTAATATGAATATTTCTTCAGAAGGAAAATATTCTAGAGGATTTGAAAACCTTGACTTTTTAAAACGGTCCATTAATCTGCTTTTTTTAACAATATTGGTAATATATGCTAAAGCAGCGAAAATTCCAATTGAAACCAATATTTGGAAAATAATAATAAATATCCCTTCGGTGCTCATTATTCTTCCTCTCCTTCTTCAATCAATTTTCTTAATTCTTCAAATTCCTTTTT
>CACZPT010000112.1 GCA_902783085.1 uncultured Methanobrevibacter sp. | reverse complement strand
GTGTGGACTTGAAATCCACGTACAATTAGAAACTGAATCAAAATTATTCTGTGATTGCCCAACAAACTTTAATGAGGCACCAATTAATCAAAATATATGTCCTGTTTGCTTAAATCAACCAGGAGCTAAACCACATCCAACAAATGCAAAAGCTATTGAAAATGCTTTAATGATTTCATTAATGTTGAATTGTAAAATAGACCAAGGTTTTACTTATTTTATGAGAAAACATTATGATTATCCTGATTTATCTTCAGGATACCAAAGAACATCTGTTCCTATTGGATATGAAGGTGAATTAAATGGAATTAGAATAAGGGAAATTCACATTGAAGAAGATCCTGGCCAATATAAACCTGATAGAGGTATTGTTAACTTTAATCGTTCTGGAATTCCATTGGTAGAAATAGTTACAGAACCTGATATAAAGTCTCCTGAAGAAGCTAGAAACTTTTTAAAAGAAATTATTCGTGTTTTACAATATAGTGGTGCTGCACGTGGAGAAAATGCAATGAAAGCTGATGTTAACATCTCATTAAATGGTGGAAATCGTGTGGAAATGAAAAATGTTAACTCAATTAAAGGAGCATATAGGGCTTTAAAATTCGAAATTGTAAGGCAAAAAAATCTCATTAAAAGAGGAGTTGAAATCCAACAAGAAACACGTGCATATATCGAAAGCCAAATGATTACAACTAGAATGAGATTAAAAGAAGATGCTGATGATTACAGATTTATTCCAGACCCTGATTTACCGCCGATGGAAATAGAAGATGAGTTAATACAAAAAGTTTTAGATATAATGCCTGAAGCACCTCACCATAAAGTAAAAAGATTTATTGATGAGTACGGTATTGATGAAGAATCTGCTAAAGTATTAACTTCAGAGTTGGATTTAGCAATTGCTTATGAAGAAGTTGCAAAAGAAATAGATCCAGTATTTGCATCAAAATGGATGAGGGATGAACTTAAAAGAGTATTATCATATAATAAACTTGACTTCTCAGAAAGCGAAATTACTGTTAGTGATTTGGTTGAATTTTTAAATATGCTTGTAAATAAGGAAATTACAACTAAAGCAGGTCAAAGAATTATTGAAAATATGCCGAATAATGAAAAAACACCGAAAGAAATAGCTGAAGATTTAGGATTGCTTGGTGTTGTTAAAGATGATGAAGTACTAGCTGCAGTAAAACAAGCTATTGAAGAAAATCCAAAAGCTGTTAAAGATTATTTGGATGGTCAAAAAGCATCAATTAATTTCCTTGTTGGACAAGTTATGAAATTAACCCGTGGAAAAGCTGATCCTGGTGAGACTGTTAAACTTTTAAGAGAAAATATTGAATAGGTGTAGTAAAATGGCTGCAAAAAAATCTTTTGTAAAAGATTATATGACGAAAAATGTTATAAGCGTTACCCCCAACACACCAACTGAATATATTATAGACTTAATGAAAGAAAGTCATCACAACAGTTATCCTGTAGTTGAAGATAATAAGCTCGTAGGGATGATAACTGCATTTGATATTGTTGCTAAAGATTGGAAAGATACTGTAAAAGGAATGATGAGTACTAAATTAGTTGTTGCTAATGAAAATTTATCAATTAACGATGCTTCACGTGTGATGTTTAGACGTGGAATATCAAGAATGCCTGTAGTTGATGAAAAAGGAGTGCTCGTTGGAATTATAACCAATACAGATATGGTTCGATCACATATCGAAAGATCAACTCCAAATAAAGTTGATTACTTTAAAACAACAATGGAACAATTATATGGTATTAAAACTACTTTAAGAAGAATGAAAGTGGAAACCAATAAATTAAGACCTACTCAAGATAGAGTTTATGCCGATGAACTTGAAGGAAGAACATATGAATTGAAAAAAGGATTGGCAGAACCGGCGATTGTTGTTAAAACTGGAGACAGATGGATTTTGGTCGATGGACATCACAGAGCAGTAGCTTCAAAACAATTAGGATGTGAAACTGTAGATTCATATGTTGTTGATTTGGGTAGAGATATCAAATTAGGAATGGAAAAAACTGCAGATAAAGCTGGAATTGAGACATTTGAAGATATTAAAATTATTGATGATGATAAACATCCATTAATTGCAATTACAGAAAGTATTCAGGATAGTGAATCTCGTGAGTAATGAAAAAATTATAAATGAAGTTTATGAAGTTTTAGAAAAAAGAAGAGATAATCCAATTGATTCATACACTTCAAATATCATGCAGGATAGTGACAAAAAAGCAGAGGATAAGATTTTAGAAAAAATAGCTGAAGAAGCTGGAGAAGTACTGATAGCTAGTAAAAACGATGAAAATCTTGTGTATGAATCTGTTGATTTGATATTTCACACCTTATT
The DNA here is from genome assembly GCA_902783085.1 of uncultured Methanobrevibacter sp. Classification (GTDB taxonomy): domain Archaea; phylum Methanobacteriota; class Methanobacteria; order Methanobacteriales; family Methanobacteriaceae; genus Methanocatella. The sequence continues at coordinate 8,153 of CACZPT010000112.1, read as the reverse complement.
ATTACTTGTTTATAAAGGAATTGACATAAATGAAATTTATGATGAATTTGAAAGAAGAAGAAAATAATTAAATAAATGGTTGACTGTATAATGAATGAATTTAAATTTTCAGTTATAATTGCAGCATATAATTCAGATTTATGGCTTTCAAAAACAATAAAAAGCATAATTAACCAAACATTAAACTTCAAGAAAAACATCCAAATAATAATTGTTAACGATGGAAGTACAGATAATACAGAACATATCTGTCAAGAATACAAAGCTAAATATCCGAAAAATATTGTTTATGTTTCATATGATGATAATAAAGGTTCGTCTTATGCAAGAAACATTGGACTAAAATATGCAACTGGAAAATATATTAATTTTTTAGATAGTGACGATTATATAACAAAAACAACTTTTAAAGCAATTTTAGATTTTTTTAAAAAAAATACTAATGTAGATATTGTTTCAATACCAATTTATTTTTTTGGATCTAAAACCGGAGACCATATTCTAAATTTTAAATATAAAGTAAATGCAGCAGTTAATCTATTTGAAAACTCGGATCATATACAACTATCTGCAGCATCGTCTTTTTTTAAAAAAAGTGCTATTGATGGCTTAAAATTTAATACTAACCTACCAACTTCAGAGGATGTTGTGTTTATTAATCAAATCCTTTTAAAAAATCCAAATATTGGATTTTGTAATTCTGGAAAATATTATTATAGAAAAAGAGAAGATAACTCATCACTTATTGATAAATCCTCATTTAAAAAAGAATATTTTATAAATCGTGTTGAACATTATTTCAAATTTTTAATTGATAAAAGCATTGATGAATATGGTGAAGTTCCAAAATTTATCCAATATACGCTGATGTATGATCTCCAATGGATATTTGATATTTCATCAGTTAACAATATTTTAACACCCCAAGAGCTTAAAAAATTAAGAAAAGAGATTTATGAAATACTTCAATATATTGAAGATGATGTAATATACAATCAGGAAAATATTACAGATATTTTAAAAGCAAATATTTTATTTTTCAAATATAAACAATACAAAAAAAATGAAGACAAATATCTGAAATTACAAGACAACATCATAAGTGATTTAAAATTAAATACCGTTTATATTGATATTTATGAGATTGTGAATGATAATCTATATATTTTAGGTAATCTGCCTACGAATAATGATAATGAAGTTAAAGTTTATGTAAATGATAAGGAAGTTGAATCAAATAGATTATACTTCCCACAAAGGGATGAATATAGTTTAGGCTATAAATATGCTACGAATTATTCTTTTGAAGTTGAAATCCCCCTTAATAAAAATGAAGAGTATGAAATTAAATTTATATCAACATCAAAAAATTTTAAAGAGTTATATATTGATTTTTCGAGGCCATGTAACTTTTCAAGAGTTGTAGGGTATGCGAAAACAAAGGATTACATCTCCATATTAAAAGACAATGCCAAAATTATTCTAAAGAAAAAAACGAATAAAGAATGGATAAAAAATGAAGTTAAATGTTTATATAATATGCTTAAAAATCGAGAAAAAGGATATAAAACTGGAGTTCCAATAAGAATAGCTTATACTCTGTCCTATATAATTATGAGGAATAGACGAATCTGGTTATTTATGGATTTACCGGAACTAGCTGATGATAATGGACGCCATCTTTTTGAATATTGTAAAGATATGGATAAAAATATTAGAAAATACTTTGTTTTAAATTCTGATAGTAACAATTTTGATGAAGTTAAAAAAATTGGTAAAGTATTAAAATATAAATCGATTTTTCATCGTTTTATAAGTCTTTATGCTGAAAAGATAATTACTTCACATCCGGACAACAATATTATTTACCCATTTTGGGGAAATTACCCTTATTTTGCCGGTCTTTTAAAATCTTCAACAATATTTTTACAGCACGGAATTACAAAAGATAATGTTTCATCTTGGTTAAATAAATACGATAAACACTTAGCTATATTTTTAACTGCATCAAAATTAGAATATGAATCAATATTTAAATATCCGTATAATTATAAAAAAGAAAATGTTAAATTATTAGGATTTCCAAGATTTGATAATCTCAAAAATGAAGAAACTAAAAAACAAATCATTCTAATGCCTTCATGGAGAAGATATTTGAAATTTAAATCAAATGAATATATTCTAAATTCACAATACTTTAAACGCTTTAATTCATTGATAAATAATGAGAAATTAATTGAAGCTGCAAAAAAATATGGTTATGAAATAATTTTCAAACCACACCATAATGTTTATGATTTTATCGATTTGTTTGACAGAAATGATTATGTTAAAATAGATTACAAACAAGAAAAATATCAGGAATTATTCAATAAGGGATCTCTTCTTATAACCGATTATTCATCAGTAGCATTTGACTTTGCATATCTTTACAAACCAGTATTATACTATCACTACAGTGCGGATTATCATTTTAATCTTAATGAAAGCTATTTTAACTACGAAACAATGGGTTTTGGTGAAGTCTGTAAAAAAGAAGATGAACTTGTAGATACTATAATTGAATATATGGAAAATGAATGTAAAGTGAAAGAGAAATATAAAAAACGTATCAAATCCTATTTTTTATATACTGACAATAATAATTGTATGAGGGTTTATGATGCAATAAAAAGGATTCCTCGTAAATAACAACAAAATTATCTTATTATTAACTTTTAACGATGTTTAATGCGAAAACTCCTGCTCCGAAACCATTATCTATATTTACAACTGCAATTCCTGGAGCACATGATTGAAGCATTGAATCAAGAGCCACTCTTCCACCTTCACCAACACCATAACCTACAGATGTTGGAACAGCGATTACAGGAATATCAACAAGACCTGCTACTACTGAAGGTAGAGCCCCTTCCATTCCAGCACATACAATTAGAACTTTAACTCCTTCACCAATCATGTATGCAATTTGTGGAAACAATCTGTGGATTCCTGCAACACCAATATCATATGAAGTTATTGCTTCACAACCACCTTCCTCAACAATAACTTTTGCTTCTTCAGCAACACTTATATCTGAAGTTCCTGCAGTCATAATGCCAATTTTTGCAATTGGTTCCGGTTTATCATTATCAAATCTAATAACCAATATTTGTGCTTTTTTATTATAATCAAAAATAAGGCCCTTAGTTTTAAGATAATGCAAATCCTTTTGTAGCTTATCATATCTTTTAAAGGATAATTTTGTAATAATTAAATTTTGAGTATTATCACTTTCAAAATATTTTTTAATAATTAATAATAAATCATCATAATCCTTACCTGGTGAGAATACAGCTTCAGGAAAGCCTGTTCTTTTTTCACGATGGGAATCTATTTTAGCAATTTCATCAAATTCCAAAATATTATTAGATTTAATCAAGTTTTCAGCTTCTTCAAGATTAATCTCATTATTAATTAATTTCTCAAGGATATCTCTCATGTTACTAATTTATAATTTTAAGATATTAAAAAAGTTATGTTAAATTTTATTAATGAACACACAATAATATATTATTAATTATGACATCAAAAAAGATTTTAACACAAGGGATTGTTCAAGGTGTAGGTTTTAGGCCATATGTTTATAGACTAGCCACATCACTTAATTTAAAGGGTTATGTTAGAAATTTAGGTAATGTAGTTGAAATACTACTCGAAGGTGAAAATGTAGATGAATTTATAGAAAGATTACCTCATGAATTACCCCCAATAGCTAGAATCGACTCAATGAGTGTTAATGATATTGATAAATACCAGTATTCCTCTTTTGATATTATTGCAAGTAATGATTCATTTTCGGGTGTGAGCGTAATACCTCCTGATGTTGCCATATGTGATAAATGTCTCGAAGAAATTAGAAATCCTAAAGATAGACGTTATAAATATCCTTTTAATGCATGTACTGATTGTGGACCCAGATTTACTGTAATTGAAAATGTTCCATATGATAGAGATAAAACTTCAATGGATGAGTTTCCCTTATGCGATGATTGTCTTGTTGAATACAGACAGCCTTTAGATAGACGTTATCATGGTGAAGCTATTTGTTGTAGTTATTGTGGGCCCCAAATGGCAATTTATGAAAAAACTAACTTAATTAAAACTGACAATCCTATTAAATTAGGTGCGGACAAACTAAAAGAAGGTAAAATATTAGCTATTAAAGGAATTGGTGGAACACATTTGGTCGTTGATGCATATAATGATAAAGCCATAAAAGAATTAAGGAAAAGATTAGGTCGTCCGAATCAGGCCTTTGCAGTTATGAGTAGCGATTTAAAATCAGTTGAAAGATATGCTCAGTTATCTAAAAGAGAAATTGAAACTATAACATCTAACAAACGACCAATAGTTATCTTAAAGAAAAATAATGATTATGATTTTCCTAAAAGTTTATCTCCCGGACTTCACAACATTGGCGTGATGCTTCCATATTCTCCAATGCATTATTTACTTTTTGATGAGGGGAATATTGATACATATATTATGACTTCAGCCAATATCCCTGGGGAACCCATGATGATTGAAAATGAAGACATTGTCAATGGCGTTAGTGATTATTCTTTAGTCCATAATAGAAAAATCTTAAATAGGTGTGATGATTCAGTTATTAGATTTAGAAATAATGAATTATCATTTATTAGACGATCAAGAGGCTATACTCCAGAACCATATACGATTAACTATGATGTTAATGGTTTGAATGTTTTATCACTTGGTCCTGAGCTTGATGTTACGTTTTGTCTTGCGACCGATAATATTGCATACCCATCACAACATATTGGAAATACTAATAAATTGAAAACCCTTAATTTTCTTAAAAGTTCAATTGAGCATATGAAAAGAATTACCAAAATTAATCAAATAGATGTGGTTGCATGTGATTTGCATCCACACTTTTTTACAACGAAATTAGCTTATGAATTAGGTCCTGAAGTATTTCAAGTTCAACATCACCATGCACATGCAGTAGCACTAGCTAATGATAACAATATTGACGAAATGATTGTTATTGCAGCAGATGGTACAGGTTATGGTGATGACAACACTAGTTGGGGTGGAGAAATACTATACACAAATGTTAGTTCATATGAACGTTTAGGACACTTAGAACAACAATTAATGCCTGGTGGGGATGTTGCAACCAAATATCCTGTACGTATGCTTTTAAGTATCCTGAAAGATGATGAATTAATTAAAAATTATCTTAAATACTTCAAATATGGTGAAATGGAAATTAAAAATATCAATAAGCAAATAGAATCTAATATCAATGTAGGACGTACCACAAGTACTGGAAGAGTCCTTGATTCTGTAGCTGTGGCTCTTGAAATATGTAGTGAACGTACATATGAAGGAGAATGTTCAATGAAATTAGAATCGGCTGCATATTACTCCAATAATGAATTAGAATTACCGCTGATGATTGAAAATAATACATTGAATACTACAGAAATATTAAGAGAAGTAGTTAAATTATATTCCAAAGGTTATAAGAAAGCAGATATTGCAAATGCTAGTCAAAAAGTAGTTGCTGAAGGATTAAGTCAACTAGCTATTAAATTTGCCGAAAAGAAAAAGATAAATGATATTGGTGCAACAGGCGGAGTCTTTTATAATGAAGCAATAACTGATTATGTTAAAAATTATATTGAATCAAATGATTACAACTTCATACAACATAAAAATACATGCTGTGGAGACGGATCAGTTAGTTTAGGACAAGCCATTGTTGCAAAAGTAAATAATTAGTGAGTTTTTAGCTCATATAAAAAAAGTACATAACTAATACAATGAGCAAGAATTATTTGCCCCTTAAAGTTCTCTCCAGAATATATTCTGCTCTTGCTTTAAGATTATCATATAATCTAATTTGATTTTTCAACTCTTCAAGAGCTTCCATTTGACCTGAATCCAATCTTTTTTCGATATCTAATAATTTAGACCATTCATCGCCAGAAGGTAATTGTAATGTATCCCGAGTATCAGCAAAATTTACATCAAATGAATTTTTATTAATAGTAATTTGTATTGTTACTTCATTGTGTAAATCATAATATTTGCGCGGCCTTCCCCTCAATATTTTTTTATAAGAAGAATTTAGAATACCTACATCTTCCATTGCTCTTAAATGTGCAATGATTGCTTTTTGACCGACATTAAGCTCATTTGATATTTCACTAACGAACATAGGTTCTTGTCTTAAAAGATCTATGATATCTCTTCTAGTCTTACAACCCATTACATCAAGGATATCCTCTTTATCAATATCATCCAATTCGTTACCATAATTTCCCCTAATTTCTATACCATCATTAGAAGAATTACCCTTATTCTGGAATTTTGTATTTTTCTTAACATCACCTGTATTAGTCATGATTATACATTATATCGAAACCTTTATATAACTTTTTGTTACTATAATAATATAGGAGAAAGATAACTTTTTGTTACTTTAATATTTGGTCATGAAAAACTCAAAGTAATAACTCTGATTTGATGAACCATTTTCCTATATGTCCATAAATTCCTTAAATACCAAGTATTAAAAACAATCGGTTGAAATTTCCCCCGAGTTATTACCAAGAGTTTTTTAAAAAGTGAAATGGTGAGTGAATGGCAAAAGCGAAAAAAAAAGATGAAAAAAAAGAAAAAAAAGACCTTCAAGAAAAATATGATGAACTACTTGAAGAATTAACTTCAAAAGATGATGAGATAAAATCATTAAAAGAAGATCTTGAAAAACAAAAAGATGAAACTCAAGAATATGTTTCACTATCACAAAGACTTCAAGCAGATTTCGAAAATTTCAAAAAAATTACTGATAAAAGAAATAAAGAAATTATCAAATTTGCAAATGAAGATATTATAAAAAAAATATTGGATTGTTATGAAGACTTTGAAAGAGCATTAGAAATTGAAAATGATGAAGATTTAAGGGAAGGTATTGAAAATATCTATAACAAATTCACCAAAGTTTTAGCAGATGAAGGTGTTGAACAAATTCCTGCAAAAGGTGAAAAATTCGATATTGACAAACATGAAGCTTTAATGGTTCAGGAAAGCGAAGATGTTGAAAATGGATATGTTATAGATGAATTAATGAAAGGATATACATACAAAGATAAAGTCCTTAAATACTCAAAAGTTATAGTTTGTAAAAAATAATCATGTTTATAATATTATTTAATAAAAAAATTGGTGATAATTATGTCAGATAATTCAAAAAAAGAAAAAATTATTGGAATTGATTTAGGAACAAGTAATTCAGCAGCATCCGTGCTTGTAGCAGGAAAACCTACCACTATTCCTTCAGCTGAAGGAGCAAGCCAATATGGTAAATCTTTCCCAAGTTATGTTGCATTTGCTGATGATGGACAAATGTTAGTTGGTGAACCAGCAAGAAGGCAAGCAGTAACAAACCCTGAAAACACTATTAGTGCTATTAAAAGACTTATGGGTACTGACAAAAAAGTAACTGCTAATGGCAAACAATATTCACCACAGGAAATATCTGCATTCATCTTACAAAAAATTAAAAAAGATGCAGAAACATTCTTAGGTGAACCAATTGAAAAAGCTGTTATTACCGTACCAGCATACTTTGATGATAACCAAAGGACTGCAACTAAAGATGCGGGCACTATTGCTGGGTTAGATGTAGTAAGACTTGTAAATGAACCAACTGCAGCAAGTTTAGCATACGGATTAGACAAACAAGACGATGATGAAATTAATATTATGGTATACGATTTAGGTGGAGGTACCTTAGATGTAACCATTATGGAATTCGGTGGCGGAGTATTTGAAGTAAAATCTACCAGTGGAGATACCCAACTTGGTGGTACCGATATGGATAATGTATTACTTAATTATTTAGCTGATGAATTCAAATCTCAAGAAGGAATTGACTTAAGAGATAACGATCAAGCAGTTCAAAGATTAAGAGAAGCTGCTGAAAAAGCCAAAATCGAATTATCAACCACCTTAACTACTGAAGTAAACTTACCATTTATTGCAATGGGCAGTGATGGAACTCCTAAAAACTTAATCATTACACTTACAAGAGCTAAATTAGAAGAACTCGTTGATTCAATTGTTGAAAAATCCGG
>CACZPT010000111.1 GCA_902783085.1 uncultured Methanobrevibacter sp. | reverse complement strand
TTTTAAAAAGATTTGATTTGAAATTAATGTATTGGGATGTGAACAATGCGAATTACTAAAAATCACTTAAGTTTTTGAAAGAGTCATTTTGAAATACAGAAAAAAATATTTAAAATACAAAAATCAAAATATAAATAATTTAGATTAGGATATGATAATATGGCAGAAAATATAAAAACAACTGTTGAAGAATTACGTAAACTAATTTGTGTAGATAATGTAATCGGTTCACCAATTGAAACCGAAGATAAAATACTCATTCCAGTTATGAGGATGGGAGTCGGTTTCGGAGCTGGTGAAAACATATTAGGAAATGAAAATAATGATATTGCTGGTGCAGGTGCTGGTGTAGAACCAATTTCAATGGTTATGATTCCTAAAAAAGGAAATAGTACTGAAGGAGTTCGTGTACTTAATTTAAGTAAAGGAAGCGAAGTAAATAAAGCATTATCCGATATAGGATTAATTATCACAGATTTAATCAAAAATTATCTTGGATCAAAAGAGGAATCTGTTGATGAAGAAGAATATATCGAACCCGAATACACAACATCCGATTCTGAATAAGAATAAGGCCATATTTTTATGTTAAACATCCTATTAATGATTATTTTAATAATCATTTTAATTATTCTGATTATTCTAATTTTAGGAATAAAAATTATTTTAAAATTTGAAAAAAAAGATAGTGAAATAAAAGGATGTTTAAAAATACTTATTTTAAAATACATTAAAGTTTATTCAACTGATTTATCTAGAGATGATGATGAAAAAGATGAAGATAAAAAAGATAAAGCACCTAAAGATGGTAAAAAATTATTTAAACTTATAAAACCCTGTTTAAGTGATTTAAAATCTTACCTGAAAAAAGTCCTAGATACAATTAAATTTAATAAATTCGAAACACATTTAGTGCTTGGTTTTTCAAATTTTGCAAAAACCGGCGAATACATAGGATATGTCTGGGCAATTTTATCTGTTTTAAATACAATAATTCCCAATTCACAATTAACTGCAAATCCTTCATTTACCGAATCCAAACTAGATTTAAAAGGCAATATTGAAATTGAAATTAAAGTAATAGCATTAATAATTCCAACAATACAATTACTACTAAAACCTGAAATAAGAGCCCTGATTAAAGGTGTTAGAAATGGTTGATATCGAAGATATAATAGCTAAAATCTTAAAAATAGATAATATTAGTAGTTATGAATTTAGTGAAGTTAAAATTGATGATTTAAAAACAGCCTACTTTATTTTCAAACAAAAAATTAATCTGATTAATGACAATGTAGAGAACGCAAGCATTAAACCAATAGCTTTCATTTATAGAATAAACGATGAATATTATTTATTTTACTTAAACAATGAAAAAATACAAAACAAAGTAATAAAAAACTTTGTTTTTAAATGTTTAAAATAACAATCAACTTAATCTAATTTTTAGTGTTTGGAAGAGGGATGTTTTGTTTATCAACCAAAACTTCAACAAGCAACGGACCTTTTAAATTTGGATCCAGGAAGTATTCTAAATCAGATAAATTATTAATTCTAACAGAATCAATTCCATATGCTGCAGATAACTTTAAAAAATCAGGATTATTTAAATTTACCTGATAAGGTTTCATTTCATAGAAATCTTCCTGCCATTGGCGAATAATACCATATTCTGAATTATTTAAAATAAAAACAATTACATCCAAATTATTTTCTTTTAGTGTTGCCAATTCCTGAAGGTTCATTTGAAAATCACCATCACCGTTAATAGCTATTATCTGTTTGTCACTTCCAAGTGAAGCTCCAATAGCTGCAGGTAGTCCATAACCCATTGGAGCTGTTGCTGCGGGAAAAAGTAGTGTATTTGGTTTTAAAGCTTTATGCATTAAACTTACCCAAGTAGTGTGGCTTCCAGCATCTGCAACTATAATATCATCTCTAAATTTATTTAAGATTCTTTTAATAGCTGCTTGTGGTGTTAAATCATCATCAACACCTTCAAAATATCTTTCATTATTAATGGATAAAATATCTGAAATCCAATCTTGTTTTTTAAAGTTGATATTTAATAAAAAGTCTTTTACAGTTCCTTGAATTTGATATTTTCCTTTTAGAACTTTTTTATCAATGTTTACATGAATCAGTTTATTTTCATCCAAATTTGGAAATGTTCTATTGGAGGCGATTGAACCCAATGCAATAACTGAATCCGCTTCGCCAATAGCTTTTAAAGCTTGAGGTGTTGACCTAATACCAAGTATTCCTAAATTTAAATCATCTTCTTCAGAGATTATTCCTCTGCCATTATATGTTGTTGTTATTGGAATATTATACTCTTTAGAAATTAATTTAATCTCTTCAGATTGTGATATTGCACCCGAACCTAGAACAAACAGTGTTTTTTTAGAATTATTAATGAATTTTTGGGCCTCATCAATTGCTGATAGGTCAGCTTCACATAAATAGCATAAATCAAAGTCTGTAAACTCCTCGAAAAGTAAAACATCTTTTGATAAGTTAATATGAATTGGCCCTTTAGGGTCATTTTTAAGTGCATATAGACTAGCTTTAAGTGCGTAAATGGCTTCTGTTCCATTTAATGGTGAGTAGGATTCAACTGTAATATTTTCAAATATATCCCTTAATGGAAATGATTGAAAGTAGTTTTTATCACGAATTGGCAAGTCATTATCGCCGGTTATTACTAAAATTGGAATGCTGTCCTTATAAGCTGCTGCAACACCCATTACTAAATTTAAAGCTCCAGGTCCTGCTGTTGCAATACAAACTCCAATATTTGAAGATGCTCTTGAGTAGGCATCTGCTGCATGAGCTGCTGCCTGTTCGTGTTTTGTTAAAATATGTTTTATTGTGGAATTTGAAAGTGCCTCATATAATGGCAATATCTGGTCGCCAGGTATGCCAAAAACATGTTCTATACCATTTTCTTCTAAAATCTCAACTAATCTATGAGAAACATTCATAATTCAGCCTCTTGATAAGAACCATTGTATTCACCTGAACCTTCTACTTTAAATACAACAGCCTGTGCAATTCGGTCTCCTGTTTTTATTTTATATTCAAATTCACCATGATTATAAATCATAAACATTAATGTTCCATAAAAACCAGGATCTCCAACAGCAGTTTGAACAGATATAAATGACCTCAAAAGTGTTGACCTTGGAAGATACAGCATAGTATAACCTTTAGGAATTTTAACTTTTCGCTTAATGCTTGCAAGATAAGCAGTATGTGGTTTTAAAGTATAAATAGGACCTTCAAGTTCTTCAATATTAGGTAAATTCTTTTCATTGTCAATTAGTGAACCTCCAGAAGTTTGAATGAAAATTTTATCTAATTCCAAATCAATTCCAGAAGGTTGAACTAAATCAACGAAATCCGGAAATATTTTAACAAGTTCTTCCTCACCAAGCATATTTAACACCTACTAAAATCTTTATATTGAACTCTTAATAAAAATATCTATAGTCTATTACTTAATGTTTTTACCATTTTGTAATATTATTCTTGGGCTATTATTCTCTTGTGAGTAATAAGATTTACCAAGCTATCCCCCATTGACTTACGAGTTCACATTATGATTATTTATTTTATAAATTTGTTTTTATTGCTTCGTAATATGTTTATTGCTTGTATGAATGTTTTTCCATACCATTGGGATTTGTATTTTTAGCATGTTTTACTAGTTTGTATAGGCTTATTTTTTTTGTAGTTTTGGTGCCCATTTTTTATTTTTAAACATTCATTTTATGTTTAAATCTTCCATTGCTATTATGTCGTATTTTGTAACTATATTTTGTAA
>CACZPT010000110.1 GCA_902783085.1 uncultured Methanobrevibacter sp. | reverse complement strand
GGTAAAGGTCCTGTTTACATCAAAGATTGTGTTGGATGTGGAACTTGTGTAGATCCTTGTCCTGTAAATGCAATTACTCTTGAAGAAGTTGGAAGTCCTATTACTGTCAATGATGATTGTATTAGATGCGGATTATGTTCACAAACTTGTCCTTGGAATGCTATTTACATTTCTGAAAAAGTACCAATCAAACGTTCTAAAGAAATTGAATCATTCACTTTCGATTCAGCTAAATGTATTGGATGTAATACTTGTGTAGAAGCTTGTCCTGGTGACTTCATTGCTGCTAATGGTGCAAGTTTAACTGTTGCAATTCCTAGTGTCTGTGCTGCATGTGGATTATGTGTAAAACTCTGTCCTGTTGATGCATTGGACATCAGTGTTGAATGGGGTGAAGGTGCTCCTGTAGATGCAGAAGGTATTGGCCGTGATGTTGAAAAATGTGATTTCATCGGTGCATGTGCTAATAAATGTCCTACTGAAGCAATCCGTGTAGTTACTAAAACTGGAATGTTATGTCCTGCTTTAGAAGAAACTGACTTAGATGCATCTTTTGCTAGTTGTATTAGGTGTGGAGCATGTGCTTCAGTTTGTGGAAATGACGCATTGTCTGTCGGTAGTATTGAATTAACTATTGATGGTGAAGCTGTAACTAGGGATAGGATACAATTCAATCCATCTAAATGTGACGCTTGTGGTGACTGTATCGCAACTTGTCCATATGATATGCTTCATAAAACAGATAATCCTAAATTACCAATTGCAGGATTCTGTACTTTATGTGGTCAATGTATTGAATCTTGTCCTGAAGACGCATTATGTTACAAATAGGTGTTTTAACACCTATAATTTTTTCTTTTTTTAAATTAAGTTTTTTATAATTTTTATTCTATAAAATAAGTTTTTTTTTAGTATTTTGGTAAATTTTATTCTATTTTAAAGTTCGTTGTAAACTACTTTCCCGCCGACAATTGTCATTACAGGTGCACCTTTATACTCCCATCCATCAAATGGGGAATATTGTGCTTTTGTTTTGAATGTTGAAATATCAAATTTACCTTCTTTTTTCAAATCAAGTACTGTAAAGTCACCATCTTTTCCAACAGCTATTTCACCTTTATTTTCAAGTCCAAATACTTTTGCCGCATTTTTAGAAAGTATTTTTGGAATTAGCTTTAAATCTAAGTTGTTTTTATTCACTTCTGTTAGTAGTAAGCTTACAACTGTTTCAAGGTTTGGTATTCCAGACATTGATTTAAATGCACCATTTTGTTTTTCTTTTAGTGTGTGTGGGGCATGGTCTGTTCCAATTATTGATTTTTCATCAATATCGGAAATTCTTACACTTTTATCAAGTGGTCTAAGTGGGGGGTTTGTTTTAACTATTGTGCCATATTTGTTGAATGCATTGTTATCAAGCAGCAAGTGGTGGGGTGTAAACTCATAGCTTATATTGTTTTCACGTGCAATATTTAGGGCATTTATACTTGATAAGTGACAAATATGTAATCGTAAATTGTTTTTCCTTGCAAGTTCGATAGTTTGTTTAACTGATTCATCTTCAGATGTATATGGTCTGGCATAACTATAGTCAATCGGTTCATTAGAACTTTCAAGTCGTTCAGTTTCTTTTAAAATTATACTTTGTTTTTCACAATGTGCTGTTACAAGACCATTATATGACGTAATATCTTTTAACCTTCCTAAACTTTTAAAAATATCTTCTAATTGTCTATCACTTTCTAAATCCATAAATATTTTGATTGAAATTGGGTTTAAATCAATCATCTTAACCATTTCATCTAAATTATTATGTCCCGCCTGAAGATAAAAGTTAACAACGGATTTGGATTCAGCTATTTTGAGTTTTTCCTTTAGGGCTTTATATGTATTGGTTTTTGGAAGGGTATTGGGCATATCAAAAACACTTGTAAAACCCCCATGAGCTGCAGCTTCACTGCCGCTTTTAAAATCTTCTTTTTCTGCAAATCCAGGATCTCTAAAATGAACATGTGGGTCAATAAAACCTGGGAGTAAATAATTAGATTCAATATCAATAATCGCATCGGCTTTAAGTGGAGTTTTCGAAATTTCTGTAATTTTATCATCATTAACTCCAATATAAAATTCTCCAATTTTATCTACTAATTTTGCATTTTTTATAACTAAATCCATTATTAATCCCCCTATTAGTATTTTTATTTTTAATTTATATATATGCTCATGATTTTAAATATGTTAATGACCATATTTTTTATTATGTCTTTAACATCTGAAATTCTAAAAAGAGATTGGGATTTATTTTACAGTGATTTAAACCAGAAGTATATTGAATCTGAAAATTCATCAGATATTAATCTGGTAGCTGATTTTACTGAGTACAATCCCTTACATAATGGTCATTTTCATTGCATGAAAGTTGCAAGATCTAAAGTTAAAAATAGCTTGTTTGTAGCTATTGTACCCGGACTGTTTGAAAGAAGCGGGAGAGGTATTCCATATATATTACCTCGCGAATTAAGAGCAGAGATTGCAATTTCAGTTGGTGCAGATATTGTTGTTGAAGGCCCGCCAATGGGAATAATGGGTTCAGGCCAATACTCCTTATGTTTATGCAAGATGTTTAAAGCATTAAACACAGATTTTATTCCGAGAGGTTATAACCTAACATCAGAATTTGAAAAAATTTTAACCAGAATTAATCAAGGCCACCATATTGCACCAAAACCATATAAAATCATTGATAAAACAACAGGGGAAGTATTGCTTAGAGACAAGCTAAAAGAAGATAATTATGTGATTACTTCATTTTCAAATTCACTTTCTAAAATCGGATTTGATTATAAAAATAAATTTATTTTTGTTAAGCGTATCGGTGGTGTTAGTGGAACCCTCATTCGTGAAGCCGTAATCAGCGGTAATTTTTCAGATGTTAGAGATATGATGCCTACTGAAACTGTTTTGATGCTTCAAAATAAGAAATCCCAGATAATTTTCAATAAACGAGATGAAAAACGTTTAGTTTATAATGCAAATAATTTAGATTTAACTAATTTAAACTTATTAAACGAAAAATTAGCTCATGAAATAACTAAAAACAGACCTTTTTATAATTATGAGGATGTTTTATCAAGTATTCCCCAAGGATTTTCAACACACTTCAAACAAAGAATTTTATCAATCCTTGAAAATCCAGTAACAAAAAGAGATATCTTTGAATATATTGATAAATATCCTGCTTTAATACGAATTTTAAAATATAAAAATGATGATGTGTTAAGATTGTTTAAAGAGAAAGTAAATAATGAAAATATATCATTATTTAAATAAAGAACCGAATAAGGTTTGAGGCTCTTTAAGACCAAATACAGCATCCAAAAATGTAGGATATGTATTACTTAAAGCAAATAAGTAAATGATATAGAATACTACAATTAAAATAACAATTACTAAAATAACAGTAAGCACAATATCAACAGCACCGTAAGATTCTTTTCCATTTTCATATTTTTCCATGTTATGAATAGATTTTTTGGATTTTTTCTTTTTTCCTTTTTCTCTTCTTGCAAGTTCAGCGCGAATCCTATTATCTAGATCTTCATCAGCAGTTAATCTCCTTTGATGTGAATTTTTAGGTTCAGTATGTCTAGTTAAAGGACCGTATTTTTCCTCATCACGTGCTAATTGTTCGTTTAAAGGAACTTCTTCTTCATCGAAGTATAAATCATCCAAATACCTCTCATATTTATCTTCGAGATTTTGCCTTGCAGAGGTAACCTCAGGTTCATATGAATGATCAGGATAAATATAATCTTGAGAAGGAGCACCTATAGGGGGTTGAATATAATTTTCTTGAGGTGCATTATATTCATTTATAGCTTCTTGAATAAGAACTTGCTCCTCTCTTTGAGGGATTATTGGTTCTTCTCTAAGTGGAGTGTATTCATCTCTTTGGGGGGTTATTGGTTCTTCTTTAAGTGGAGTGTATTCATCTCTTTGGGGGGTTATTGGTTCTTCTCTAAGTGGAGTGTATTCTTCTCTTATTGGTTCTTGATTTGAATTTATAGCTTGAGTTAAACTTTCACGTGGTTGATATTGTTCGTCATAACTAGATTCAACTCCGCCTTCATAAACAATATTATCTTTAATATTATATGGGGAGTCATTAGAAACTTTTTGTGTTGAAAATTGAACTTCATCAGGTCTTTGAGGATTCAAATCTCTTTCTAAAGCAGTTTCTTTTTTCTCAACTCTTGTGGGTTGATGTGCATTATTAGTGTTATTTTCAATACCCATACCCACAATTTTTCCTAAACATTCTTTACAATAAACTTTACCGGCTATTTCCAAACCACATTCCTTACAAATTGATTTATTACAAATAGCACAATTGTCAGTACTCTCTCTACTTGGATGATAATAACATTCCATTTTAATTACTTCCTCTATCAATTAATATTATTGACCTATATGTCATTATTAATTATATATAATTTGTCTTTGTTATGATTTTTTCGGATAAAATTTCACAAGCTATTAAATCGTCAATTGTAGCTAAAGTGGTTGTAAGAGAGTTGTTGTTAATCTCATAAGTGATGGTGTTATTTTTTAAATTAGAGTCTAAAAAATTTTTATTGTCAACTTCTAGTGTGTCATAGGTTAATTTTGCTTGTTTGTTATTTTTAAAATTGAGTTGTATTTTTGCTTTTACTTTCATTGATTTAATATTATGTTTTGTTGATTAATATATTTTTGGCGAGGTTGTGAAAACATTTATTAATGACTAATTTAATATATTTAAATATTCTATTTATTATATAATTTTTATTTCGGAGGAATTTATAATGGTTCGTGCTTATACTAGAAGAGATTATATTAGAAAAACCCCAAATTCAAGAATCGTACAGTACGATATGGGGAATTTGAAAGATGAATTTCCAGTTTCAGTCAGTTTGGCTGTTAAAAAGCCAGCTCAAATTAGACACAACTCATTAGAAGCCGCCCGTATTGCTTCTAACAGATTAATGCAAAGGGCTGCTGGAAGATTAGGTTACCACTTAAAATTAAGAGT